>JALYYH010000140.1 GCA_030946665.1 Gemmatimonadota bacterium | reverse complement strand
GCCTAGTGGCTGAGGCTGATGGAAATGATGAAGGAGCGGCTCTGCGGGTTGTTGAAGTAATCGATTCCCTGCGTCAGCCATTCGGCCCCGCCGAGATTCGATTCGGGATCGAAGCCCTTGTAGCGCGTCCACGTCTTGAGGTTCCGGCCACTCAACCGGATCGTCGCACTGGAGAATCCAGTCGCAGACTTGAGGAACGACTCGTCGACGGCGTACTGAAGCGATATCTCGCGTAGCTTTGCGAAGCTGCCGTCTTCCATGAACTGGGCGCTAACAGGTCCGAAACCACCGCCATTGCCGAGAAACCAGTTCTGCCACTCGGTTGGGTTGCGAAAGGCGACTACGCCCTTGCCCGGACCAGCCACCACCGGATAGACGTCGGTGAGGTAGTTCTTTCCGAATTCTCCGTTGGTCAATGTCCGGATATAGGTGTCCTTGCTGGTTCCGAAGAAATCGAGAATCCCGCGAGTTCCATCCCACACCCGTCCACCTTTCCGTACGTCGAGCAGCCCGGAGACTGTGAGCCTGTTCCACAGCTTGAGCGAACTGTTGTAGGACATCGTGTACTTGGGGTTCGGATCGCCGATTACCCGCTGTACCGGATCAGGGATTGGAGTTCCCCTGGGTCCGAGGAACAGCGCTCCCTTGGGCGCGTTTCCGCAAAGCGCGTCGATGTCGAGCTGCGTGCCCGGCAGCCCCGGCACGTTCGCGCGCGATCCGTTGCCGCAGCGCAGGAAGTCCGCGCCACGAATGACTCCCGGCTGGAACCCGAGCGTCGAGGAGCCGCCCGCACCGGTGAATCCTTCGCTGGTGTACGCTATGAATTCGGCCCCGTTCAAGCTCGTCACCCTTCCACGGTTCTGGCCGAACTGAACACCCACATCCCACTGGGCATTTGCGGCTTGAATGGGATGCAGATTGAGCACCACCTCGACACCCTTGTTGGTGACCGAAGCGGCATTCTGGATCTTCGTGATCGCACCGGTGCTCGATGCCTGGACGGGCGACGCCAGGATGAGATCGGTTCCGTGCTTGTTGTAGTACGTGACCGACAGATCTGTCTTGCCGTTCAGGAAAGCCAGATCGGCGCCGAATTCCGTCTCGCGATTTCGCTCGGGCCTGAGGTCGGGATTGCCAAGCTGTGTAAGCGTCCCCAGCGCGCCCTGGCCATTGATGCCTGACTTGAGCGCATCACCCCAACCGCCGAGCGTGTACGCGATGGCCGAGCTGAGCGCTGTCGACGATGCGTATGCCGGCGGCTCCTTTCCAGTTTCACCGTAGGCGACGTGCAGCTTCCCGAACGAGAGCAGACCTGTGTGACTGCCGTGGTTCAACAGGTTGCTGAAGGTCCAGGCAGCGCTCGCCTTCGGGTAATTCGCCCGCTGATTCGAGGCGCCGAATGTCGAGAAGCCGTCATTGCGAATACCTACGTTTACCACGAGTTGATCGAGCAGGCTAAGCTCGGCCTGCCCGAAGTAGGCTTCGATGTGCCGCAGCGACCGGTACTCGGCCGTCTGCTGGGCTATCGTGTTCTGCTCGTTGTACGGCAGCGGTGCGATCAGCTGCTCGCCGAAAGTGTAGGTCTGGCGGAAGCGGCGTGAGTTCAGATTCTGGCCGATCGTCAACGTGAAGTCGCCGCGGGTCCCCAGGCTGTGACGGGCCGTAGCGATCAGGTTATGATCGATCTCGAGATTGTTCAAGTCGTTCCGTGTGACGTTGCCAAGCGCGTCCAATCCGGAAGTCAGCGGCAAAGCTTCGAGCCGCCAGTCGTTGTAATAGTCGGCTCCGAGGCTCTCCTTCACGCTGAGCCACTCCATCGGATTCCAGTCGACGTTCAGGTTCGACACCGCGCGTCCCAGCTCATTCTTGTTGGCAGGATTCGAGAGAACGAAGAACGGGTTGTCGTAGTAGATGGCGTTCTGCATGGCGTCCACGCTGCTGGGGTTCGGAAAGCGGAAGGTCCGCTGAAGCCCGCCGCAGAACGGGACGCAATCCGGCGATGTGGCCGGAGTGTAGGTGTCGCCGTTGTTGAAGCTCGGTGGAGTCCTTAAGGCGCCGAGCATCAGGCCCGACAGGTTCGATCCCTTTTGCACGTATCTGCCCCGCGAGTCATTGTACGCGAGGTTGCCGGTGATACTGAGCTTCGAGTTCACCTGCTGGGTTGCCTTGAGGCGCAGATCGGCGCGGTTGTACTTGTTGTTGGGTCCCTTGAGAAAGCCGTTCTGATTCGTCATGCCGCCCGACACGAAGAACTGGGTGCGGTCATTTCCACCGGAGATCTGGAGCGAGTTATCGGCGGTCACTCCAGTGTCGAACAGTTCGTTCTGGTGGTCGTACATCGGAGTGCCCGCTACGGCCTGTGGCCCCCAAGAGTAGCGCACTACCACGCAATCCGGTCCACCGCACGACGCGGCAACGCCGTCCCGGCCCTGAACGTATTGATTCTGCAGGATGTTCGGGGCGTATGCCTTGTCAAATCCCCAGCTCGAGTTGAGCGTGTATTGCGTTGCGCCCGCATGTCCCGACTTGGTCGTGATGAGCACGACTCCGTTCGCAGCGCGCGCGCCGTAAATCGCAGCTGCCGCGGCGCTCTTGAGGATCTGAATCGATTCGATATCGCTCGGATTGATATCCGAGGCTCGATTCGGCGAAACTGTGCTTGCCCCCGAATTGTAGGTATTGTTGACGCCCAAAGTGCCCGACCCAGTGGCAAAGCTCTGTGTCGAAAAAGTCTGGTTGTCGACAGGCTGACCGTCGACGACGAACAGCGGTTGATTGGTCCCGGAGAGCGAGGAGGCGCCGCGAATCTTGATCGATGCCGAGCTTCCAGGGTCGCCACCCGCGGTACGTACCTCGACGTTGGGGGCCTGCGCCGCGAGAGCGCTCACCAGGTTCTGCGGGCTCGACGCGCGCCGTAGCGCGGTACTGTCCACAGAGTTGATCGTCGTCGTGAGTCGCTCTCTGCTCGTCGACGTTCCCGCCCCCGTGACGACCACTTCGTCGAGCCGAAGTGGATTCACTGCCAGCACGAAATTCTGCGTCACGCTGCTGCCAGCGGTGAGAACCACCGGAGACGAGCTTGCGGTGTATCCGATCACTCGCGCGAGAACGGCGGCGGATTGTCCGTTGGCACGCGACGCCGGTACTACGAGTGTGTAACCTCCCTCTCCGTTCGCCAACGCGCGTATCCCGAGCGTGGGGATCGTGACCGTTGCGCCAGGCAACGGCACGCCCGATTCGTTCGTTACGCGGCCCGTGATGGTAGTTCCGCTCTGCGCGCGCACACTGTGCGCTGCGCAGAAGGCCAGTGCTCCCGCGTAGCCCAGACTACGTAGTAGTCGCATACATTCTCCCCTGCAAAGAAGGTTTTTTGGGGAATGCCCCTAGCACGCCGTGTTGAGCTACGCTCGGCACGACGCACTTGTATCCAAAATGTCCGTGAGTAACGCGGCGAGGGGTAAAAGAACCGTCTACGAATTGTGCACAGTTCGTAGACGGTTCTATTGGTGGAGCGGAGCTAGTTGCCCCCGCCCGGTTTCTTGGCGCCGCTGCCCGTCGATTCTCCTCCGCCTATCGCCGTTCGGGCGATGAGGCCTCCAGCGACGACCGCGCCGACGGTCGCCAGCGTGCGCGAAAACGAAAATCGCTTCGCCTCCATCGAGCTGATGCTTCGACGCGGAATCGAAACCAGCTCGCCCGACCAGCTCTCGTCCGATCCTGTCCGCCGAACTACGTTTGCTACCGCGATCGAGATCGCCGAGTCATTCGCCGCCACAACCGTGCCTTCCACCTGACGAACGCTCGATCCAATGGGACCGAAAGAGGTCCCGGCCGCGTTTTCCGACAGCGTCAAGCGCACATCGCGACTGGCGGTCGATGGCGCGTCAGATACCAGCACATAGTTGGCGCAACCGCCGCACAAGACGAGTACAACGAGGCCGAGTGCCCCCTTCACGGTCGGGGATTTCATGACGGCATCATACAACACGGCCAACTGCCTTGGGTTGCCGAACGCCACTTTTTACGGTTTGCATACGTACTGGAGTCGCCATAAGTCTGCTATTGGCATCCGTACTTTTGCCGGCGCCAAGGGGGCCTCGGACGTGATCGCCACGGGCTCGGGACAATTTTTACAATTCGCATACATCGCCCACAGAGCGGAATCGCGGCCGACGACGTATTGTATCCGCAGTCACACCCGTCCAATACGATGTCTATCACGAGTCACATGCGAGCGTACGGAGCTCGGCCACTGCTGCTTGGCGGGGCGCTTCTCGGCATTGTAGTCGTATCCGCTCTCGCGGTTCGCGAGTCCATGCGCAACGCCCAGGAGCGCAGGGCCTCCGCGGAAAGGACAGTAAGAGACTACGCGATGTTCGCGAGTTATCTGTATGGGACGCGGGTGTATCTGTTTGCGCGCGAGCGATCGAGGGCATACGATCCGATTCATCCGGGCGATCCCTGGGTATGGAGCGCGCTGCCCCCAGCGAGCGTACTGCCGGCAACGCCTGATACAACCGAGCGATGCGGACCAATGGAGAAGTGGCCGATCTACAGGTTCCGCATGGACATCCCGTCCCGCGCGATAACCTATGCCGGTGGACGTCCCCTACCCCAGGTCGAAAAGTTCATTCGTGATTCCGTTCCGACGCTCGCCAGTGCCACCTGGGTCAAAAGGTCCGGATTCGGATACTTGTTTGTCGACACACCGGACGGAAGAGAGGCGATTGCCTATTCACCCGCGGTGGACTCCGCGAGAAGAGTGATTGCGGTATACGGCTATCGCTCCTGCTACGGAGTGCGTGACACGGCGGATTACTCCCTGATGTACCGGGTGGTGAAGGTGATGCCGCCAATGGTGCCGGGTTACGTCGAGGAAGGAACTCGATCGACACTGACGGCGGCCTCCCCGGACAGAGTGCGGAAGATGAAGGGCAGCAGGTGGCCGGCTGGAATGCCGGCCGATTCGTTGCTGACGCTGACCATCACCGACTCCAGGGACAGAATCATTTTTCAGGCGCCCAAGGGCAGCCCCGATCAGGTGCCTAAGCGCGGCCTCTCCTCCAACGTCTACGGCGTGGCACCGCTGGATTACATAGGCGACCTGACTTTATGGGTTTCGCTTCAACCAAACGTTGCGCGATTTCTCGTTCCCGGCGGAATTCCGGACTCCCGCGTTCCAGCGTCGCTGCTGCTGCTCGCCGGAAGCATAGTGCTCGCCATCGCCGGCTTCATGTCGCTCCGCAGCGAGATGCGTCTCGTCAACTCTCGCCAACGCTTCCTGGCGAACGTGTCTCACGAGCTCCGTACGCCGCTCCAGCAGATCCTCATGTTCGTGCAGCTGCTTCGCCTGGGGCGCACGCGAACCGAGTTGGAGCGCGAGCGGTCGCTGGAGATCATCGAGCGTGAAACGCACCGCCTGATTGCCCTCTCGAACTCGGTGCTCGCCGCGACCAAGCCCCAGCTCCAGCTACGCTCGGCGCCGGTCGATGTCGCCAATGTCGCCCAGACGGCGGCAGATTTCTTCGCACCGCTGGCCGAAGCGCGGAAGATGCGCATCGACCTCGACGTTGCACAGCCGGCAATCGCGCGTGGCGATCCGGGAGCCATTCGCCAGATCCTCATCAACATTTTGGATAACGCGGCCAAGTATGGGCCGATAGGACAGACAATCACGATCGGCGTGCGCACCGAAGGCAAAATCGTCCGGCTGTGGGTCGACGACTCAGGGCCGGGAATACCTGTATCCGAGCGGGACAATGTCTGGAAGCCCTTCTTCCGGGTGGGAGGAACAGTGGACGACAGCACTGGTGGTGCGGGACTCGGGCTCGCCATCGTGCGCGATCTTGCGACGGCGATGGATGCGGAGGCGCAACTCTCGCCTACGCCGATAGGCGGAACGCGCTTCACGCTCGTCCTCCACAGCAGTCAGAACGGCGGCGCGCCATGACCCACGCCTGGCAGCCGACCGGCAGCGAGGTCGCGCCTGACCGCTCGATCCTGATCCTCGAGGACAACGAGACACTCGCGCTCGGTCTGCGCACCAGTCTGGAGGTCGAAGGCTACAAGGTCGAGTGCGTCACCGACGGAAATGCCGGCCTCGCCTGGCTAGAGCAGCACAACCCCGACCTGATCGTTCTCGATCTCATGCTGCCGGGTATGAATGGCTTCGAGGTCCTTCGTCGCTATAGAGCGCGTGGAGGTGCGGCGGCAGTGCTCATTCTCTCCGCGCGCGATCAGGAAGTGGACAAAGTCCAGGGCTTTCGCATCGGCGCCGACGACTACGTCGTTAAGCCAGTCGGCGTCCTCGAGTTTCTCGCCCGGGTGGACGCAATCATACGGAGGCTCGCTCCAGGTGGTAGAGGTTCGCCGGGAGAGGGTTCAGCGCGAGTGGCGCAGCACCGCTTCTCCGACGTCGTCGTCGACCTCAGAACGAGGACAGTGCTTCGCGGAGGAAAGCCGGTCGATCTCAGTCCGATGGAGTTCGACCTGCTCGGGTTTCTCATCGACTCGGGCGGAGACATCGTCTCCCGCGAGACGCTGATGCGCCAGGTCTGGCGCTACAGTCTCGGAGTCACATCGCGCACCGTCGACCAGCACGTCGCCCGGCTCCGCTTCAAGCTGGAGCCCGACGCTGCCCAGCCTCGTCACCTGATCACCGTGCGCAAGGCCGGCTACCGCTTTCAGAAGTAAATTTCTGAAGACTGATCGATTTCAGGATGAAGTCGCTCAGAGATACCTGTGCACGATGTGGACGTCGGTATCGCCGTGAGTTTTGTGTCTAGGTCGGCCCCGGCTGGGACAGGTCCGCCGCTCGTAGCATGGTGTTGCTCGTTATGCGGTCCCATTGCAGTGTATTGAGCGTTCGACCTGTCTTTACTTCTCGCTCGACGAAGCTGAAGGGCTGGAGCAAGCCACTCTCTTCCCTCCAATCCCCGTAATCAGTCACGCTCTCGACGTCAGGACCTATCACGTGCAGCGGCATCGCTTTTCGAAGCGCCAGGATTAGATGCGTCCTGGGATCGAAGTAATATTCCTTTGCCCAGCCATCGCCAAGCGTGACCTTGAGACGGTACGCAAGCTTTCCGCTAACCGAATCCAAGCCAAGCAGCACTACGGTGTGGCCCTTCGCGGCGTAATCGACGAAGGATTCATCGAATTCTGCGCCTCTCCTGCCGACGGCGTCAGCGGTGCCGGTATCAACTGCAGCGTGCTTGGTTAGGTGGTTGTATTCCCATACGACACGCCCGTCGAAGCCTTCCGAGTACTCAAAACCCGGAGCGTGAAGGTTCACTCTCCTCAGGCGCGGGCGCTCCCATGCGATGTCCGTCGCAGCGTGGGTGTTCCCCTCGTCGTAGCGACCGTACATGCGGCGGTTCCTGATTGCATGAATCCTGTCGTAACCTCCTACGGCCGCATAGTAGTCACGGATCACGTCGTCAGCGGTTATGGCGTGATGCCGCGGAAGAGAAATGCACGATGCCGAAACGACGGCAGACCCGAGAAGAAGTGCGAAGCAGACGCGATTCATTTCCTAGGGCGAGATGACCGACGTCTTCTTCCGTACAACCGAGCTCATGAAGCGGCCGCTCACCATGTTTCGCAGGTAGTCGAGGACCTCGAGCCGGCGACCCCACCAGACCTTGAGCGCGCGCGGCCGCATGAACCAGAGAGTGCGAAGAGTCAGGTATCCCTCTCCGCCAAGCATTGGGATGACCCAGAACCAGATCTCGCGGCCCTCGTAGCCCGGAGCAACCCGCGCTTTGAACCGCGCGCCGATCGACAGGTCTGCCCATCCCCAGTCGTGGTCAACCGCGTGCGCGAGCACCTCACTGGCGAGGCGGTACTGGATCGGTTCCGTCTCCAGCTCCGATTTCGCCCGACGGATCGCCTGGTCGTTCGCCACCAGATAGCCCCAGGGGTGATCGGTCAACACGAACGCGAATCGCGGCAGCTTGCGCCGCAGAGGACGGGGCACGCGGCTGGCAAGCTTTCGGGTGAACTGCTGCATCTTCTGATCGAGATCGTCGAGTGGGACGAGCTCGCGCTCGCTCACGAAGCTCGTGTCGTGTTGCGCCGACTCGAAGTGCTCACGGTTGGCTGGATCGCGCGAAACCACTCCTCTTTCGATCGAGTCGCCCGGATAGAGGACGGTGAGCTCCGCCGTGCTCACCTTCTGCAGCTCGGCGAGTCCCATCTTGTGCTTGTTCATGTGCGCATTGTCGCTGTTGCAGAAGCGCACGAAGCTGGCGAACGGAATCATGTGACGCGGTTTGAGAATGCGCGCGAACGAGTCGAACCGGCGAACGAGATCTTCGCGATTGAAGTCGGCCGGCACGTTCTCGTAGCAGTAAGGGTAGCCCTGGGCGATGGCGAACTGCGCGGTGCAATAGTCCACGTTCGGATAGCGCCGCGCGAGATCATCGAGCGTGGAACCGCGCAGGGGCGCGTCGTTGATGTTGACGAGCGTCTCGTCCCCTTCGCCGACTACCACCAGCAGCGAGTCGTCCATGCGGTATTGCTGGCTGTACAGCGTCACCCTGAGAAATGGCTTGATCTCCTGGCCGGGTGTCATCTCGACCACTTCACGGAACCCCATAGCGCGGAGGTCACGGGCGATGGTGCCGTGAAAGAATTTTGCGACGAAGATCGGCACGTCTCGCCCACTCTCTTCCTTTATCCTCTCCAGCGTCGGAAGGTGATAGTGGTCCGGATGCGCGTGGGAGATGAAGATGCCATCGTGCAGCCGGAAGTCGGGCAGCACACGCGGGGCCGGACAAAGCTCCCAGGCGTTCTGGTAGATGAGACCCGAATACCAGGGATCCGTAAGAATCCGGATCCCGTTCGTCTCCACGAGAATCGAGGCATGACTGACGAGAGTGATCTTCACTTCGAGCTCCTCTCCGGGGTCGGAGCATTTTCCTCAATTCGCTCGTCGGCCTCCATCTTGGCGTAGCCGACGACGAGGTGACCTATGACGTGCCAGACAATGGCGGCCAGCCCAATGACCAGGATTGCGAGACCAATCAATGCGATTTGGAACGCCGTCATCGCCTAAGATTGTCCAGTTTAGCCCGACAATGCGAGTGGGGAGCGCTTTCGCGCTCCCCAGTCGTCATTTCCTGCAGCGATAGCTCTACGGAGTGGTCGTGCTGCAACTGGCGGTCTTGTAGATGCCGTTGCTCTCCTCCGTTATGGGGATCGGAAAATTGACGGCCGGACCATAGACTCCGCCGGGTTGCCCAGGCAGAATGTAGGGGCCGGTTGGGTAAACGGCGTTGAATGGGCGTCCGATCTGCCTGATCAAGCGTCGCATGTCGCCAATGCGGTGAGCCGTAGCGTACATCCAGAATGCCCGCTCGGCGAACGTCAGATTTTCCCGGGCCACCTGGGTTCCCGGATCGACGAGATCGGCAAGACCTGTCGGCGTCGTGTGCGTAGCGGCATTGGTCTCCACCCCACCCGCCGTGGTGGGATTTGTGCAGGTGGGCGCGTTCGGCGCGCATTGATTCAGCGATAGTATGCGTCTGGGATCGTTGATCTTGATCAGCCAGTTTGCGATGTCGTTCTTGCGGAGATAGGCCTCGGCCTCGATCAGGCGCGCCTCGGTTCCGCTCGCAACGACGATCGGAGTCTCGCGGGCCGGGTATTTCTGGGTACGGAAATTTGTCCTGTTATTGAAGCCCGCGATCCCAGGCAGGAAAGCCGTGCGCACGTCGGCGCCATTCACGAACTGCGAGCGATACCCGAGGCCGACATTGCCGGCTGCGGCAGCACTTCCCTCGCGATTTGCCTCACCCCAACGCGCCTGGTTGATCACGTAACTCCAGACGCCGTTGTTCTCGCCAATCGTGTTGTTCGAGTGAGACACCACATACGAGAAGGTGGTCGGTACGCCAGTCGCGGCGCTCGGCCCACCAGTGGCGACCAATGCGGAATCCAGGAAAGCGTCCCCATAAGTGTTGGCCAGGTCGAGATACGCGTGAGCCTTTCCGACTCTCGCGAGGCGCAGCTGCGCCGTTGCCGCGGCCGTTACAGGATTGATAGAGGCTGCCACCGCAGTAGCGCTGTCGAACCGGTTGATTGCTGTCCGCAGAATTTCCACTGTGCTCAACCCCGGTTTGCCGACGATTGCTCCATCGGTTGTCACCGAGTCGAACGGAACTCCCGAGCAGTAGATCTCGGCGAACAGCACATAGTCCAGTCCCGCGATGTTGAAGATCTCGGCGCGTTGGGCATTGAAGCCACTCACTTCCCCCGGAACAAACGTCGAAGCCAACTGCGCGTACTTCGCGGCTGCCTGCTCGGCCGACTGGCGGGAACGGGCCAGATTGCGAAACGCAGTCTCATTCTCTGCATTATCCGTGGTCGTGTTGCGCGCGTCCATTTGAACACGCGTTGTGAACGTGTCCGTGATGTAAAACTCGTCGCCCAACACTCCGCTATAGTTGACCACGCCGCCCTGGCCGGCGGAGTTCCCGTTGAATCCGATCTGAAAATCGGAGAGAACGCCGCCATACACGGTCGGCAGCGCGGTCTTGTCCGTGACCGACGTGATTGGAACGATGTCCGGCCTGTTCACCGTGAGGATCTTGTCGGTGTTGCAGGCCGTGGCCGCTACCGCGCTGACCACCCCGAGGGCAGCCAGCAATCGGAATCGGTG
>JALYYH010000121.1 GCA_030946665.1 Gemmatimonadota bacterium | reverse complement strand
TCACTGTCATGGTTGCCGCTCGGTCGGTGTCTGACGTCCGACCGGTTCGGTTGGTTCTCGGGCTGGCAGCGGGCTGACTCGGATACTCCCTGTCGGCCAGAGGTCTGACCTGCATCGGTCGTGTCGCCCGCTGCCGCCCGAGGATCTCCGGCGTGACTTGATAGGAGCGTGGCTTCGCCCCAAGTGAGGTTTGTCCACCGGAGGTCCGTCCGTAGGTGGCATCCAACGAAAGGACGAGGCTAATGATGGTGATCGGAGTGGACACGCACAAGAGCTCGCACGCGATGGCCGCGGTATCTGCGGCCACTGGGCAGCTCGTCGGCGATCGCGAGATCAAAGCCAGCGAGGACGGTCATCGCCTGGCGGTGAGCTGGGCGAGAGAGCTCCACCCAGAGCGGGTGTGGGCGATCGAGGACTGCCGGCATGTCTCAAGACGCCTCGAGCAGGCCCTGGTCGCGGCAGGCGAGCGGGTTATTCGCGTCCCGCCCAAGATGATGGGCGCTTCAAGGCGCGGTGAGCGCGAGTCGGGCAAGTCCGATCAGATCGATGCGAGGGCTGTCGCACGCGCGGTCCTCAAGGAGGGCGTGGAGCGCTTCCCCACCGCATTTCTGGATGAGCGGGCGCTAGAGATACGGCTCTTGGCCGATCACCGCTCAGACCTGGTCAGCGAGCGCACACGGCAGATCAACCGCTTGCGCTGGCACATGGTGGACCTCTGCCCGGAACTCGAGGCGCAGATTCCTGCCCGCCACCTCAACAGCGGCGCCTCGCTTGATCGCATCGCTCGTCGTCTTCGTCGCGAAGAGCGCAGCGGACGCGTCCGCGTGGCACTCGAGCTGGTCGCGAGCATCCGTGTGATCTCACGCCAGGCCGATGAGCTTCAACGCGAGCTGCGCTCGCTGATCATGTCCTACCGGCCGGCTCTCTTGGCCGAGCAAGGCCTCGGCACCCTGACCGCGGCGACGCTGATCGGCCGCACCGCCGGCGCTGAGCGCTTCCCTACCGACGCTCATTTCGCCCGCCAGGCTGGAGTCGCCCCGATCCCCGTCTCCTCCGGGCGCAAAGACCGTCACCGGCTGCATCGAGGAGGGGACCGTCAGCTCAACCGTGCCCTGCACACGATCGCTGTCACACGCGCCCGGATCGACCCGCAGACCCGCGCCTACCTCGAACGCAAGCGTGCCGAGGGCAAGAGCCGACGCGAGGCCCTACGCTGCCTGAAGCGCCATCTCGCACGGCACGTGCACCGCCTCCTCTCAATGCCTCCGACCTCCCCTGAGCCTAGGACACGGATTCAGCTGAACTCCGCAATTTCCGTGCCCTGCTTGACATAGGAGCGACCGATGTCGCAGGCCAACGTGGAGATCGGGCGGCGCGCGGTCATCGCCGCGATGCAGTGGCGAGCAAGGAACAACCGAGGATGCGGCATTATTCCGTGATCAGGAACGCGATGCCCGCGATGATGACGAAGATCCCGACTCCCGTCATTGTTCTCGTCAAGCGTCTGTAGAGCCGCGACTGGAGTAGCGCATCCATCTTCTCGGTAGGGCGGTCTAGCTCGGCCATGCGCGTCCGTATCCGCCGCACCGTCCGTGGGTAGTACCACTGACCCCACACCACGCACCCGATTCCCATGGCAATGAACATCCCCTCCCACACGTCGGTGAGTCTATGCCGAACCGCGCGGCTACTCATCTCTCGATCGCCGCGTTGTCCCCTCAACCTCGACCCACTAGGAGGGTCTAGCGATCACCGTGCCGCCCGCCATTTGCGCCAGTCGTCCCATCGGAGCCAGACCCAGTCTCGCACGATCAGTCCCCCGTAAACGACCCAATAGACGATCGCAAGAAGCGACACGACTCCGTAAATGACCGCCAAAACCCGTAGCGCGAGGGGCGGATGCTTGATGTGGTTGTAGTAGAAGAGAAGGAGCCCGCCGAGAATGACCGCTGCCCAGTAGACACCATGTCGCACTCCAGCTCGGCGACGCGCGCGACGCACCGTCCCCGGAGCTGCGACCTGTCTGGCGTCGTGTTCGTCTTTCCTTGACATGGACTAGGAGGGTTTGGCGAAACCTCTCATTTAGGCCGTCGCCTATACCACGCGCGCCCGATCACGACAACCGCGACCACTCCGGTGATGGTCCATCGCGCTGGGGACTCTGTTGCTATTCGAAATCCTTGGCAGTAGTGGTGGTTGTGGGGTTCGAATCTGCCACGGGCACAAAACGTGGGTACCTAAGCGTCTGTGCATAGCGCGCTCCCATCGCGGTGGAGTTTACCCCCACCGTCGTCAGGTGACGAGCAGCGGCGCCGGGTACGGCGACACACGAAGGGCATAAAGCGTGGGCTCGATCCCCACGGTCTCCACTAAGCCACGGCTTGCGGGAATCACTCATGACGCACGACGGTGAGCGATATAGAAGTCCCTAGCGTCCATGACACCTCGCCCCCTGCGTCTATCCACTCGCCGCCAGCGATAGCGAGGCTCGCGCAGGAGACGTGAGTCGTTCGTCTTCTCCCACTTGAGCATCCGTCGACTCAGAATCACCAACGTCGCGCCGTTGCCCGATGGGATCCCGGCGACGACAGCCGGGTTGCGAAGGACCAAAGCGAAGACGAGCAGCGGCACCGAGCTTGCAAGCGCCCAGAGGATCACGCGCCGATATGTCTCGTCGGCTGTCTCGTACGTCGCGTCAACAGGCGCGGCGCGCGCTTCACGCAGAGCAGATCCGAAATAGCGGCGATAGGCGAGTGCATACATGACCCCGCCAAAGAACGTCGCGCCGAATAGCCAGGTTCCGGCGACCACACCCAGCCTCTTCGTGCCGAGCGCGATCAGCGCAATTGCCACTCCGGTCAGCATATGGACCACGCCGAGAACCGCGTACTCGATGATCGGTGACCTGAGCGGCTTCATCGAAGGTTCTGTCCAGGCTATTCCTGCCAGGGCCACCGGGAGAGCAAGCCGATCAAACGCATGCTCGCGAGCGCTGCGAGTGAAACGATGTCGCCGACAGCGTGCTGGCCAGCGCCGTAAATGATCAGTCCGGCGATCACGATGACTAGTCCGACGAGCACGTAGCCGAGGCCACGCAACCAGCTAAACACGGCGTCTCGGAGCGGCTAGCTGACGTGCCCACAAACGTTGTGAACAGCTGAGGAGGCATCCGGGCCTCATCCCAGGCTGTGGGTCTTACGAGAACTCACCCCATGGGAGGACCCGGATGCAGATCCACGGTAGAGCGAAGCTCGGAC
>JALYYH010000109.1 GCA_030946665.1 Gemmatimonadota bacterium | reverse complement strand
CTTCCCGCCGGGTGCGAGTGAGCCGATCTTCGCCTCGAGTCCGGCGAGCAATTCGTCGAACGACTTCTGGAAGCTGGCGATTCCCTCGACGAGCAGCTTCTCAGTGACTTCTCGCATCGAGATTCCGGCTCCCTCGATCTCCTTGAGCACCGCTTCCGCCACTGAGACCTTCCTGTCGACTGTTCTCACCACCACGCCGTGATCCTTGAACGCCTCGATCGTGGCGGGCGGCATGGTGTCGACGGTAGCGGGCCCGATCAGCTCCTCGACGTACATGACATCGCGGTAGGCCGGATTCTTGGTGCTCGTGCTCGCCCAAAGCGGACGCTGAACGCGGGCGCCCTGCCTGGCGAGAGCCTCCCACCTCGGACCGGAGAACTTCTGCGCGAACAGCCGATACGCCAGCTTCGCATTCGCAATCGCCGCGCGACCCATCAGCAGCTGCAGCCGCTCCTTGTCCAGCTGCGGGGCTTTCGCGATCAGCGCGTCGAGTCTCTTGTCGACTTCCGTATCCACTCTACTGACGAAGAAACTCGCCACTGACGCGAGTCCGTCGATTGGCTGCCGTGCCTTGACCCGATCCTCGAGCCCGGCCATGTATGCCTCGATGACCCGCTCATGAGCTTCGATGGCGAAGAGCAGGGTAATGTTGACGTTGATTCCTTCGGAGATCAGCCGCCGCACCGCAATCGCGCCTTCGGGCGTCCCGGGGACCTTCACCATCACGTTCGGACGATCGACGGTCTTCCAGAGACGTCGCGCTTCCTCTACGGTTGCCTCGGCGCTGTTGGACACGCCCGGAGATACCTCGATCGAGACGAAACCGTCACCGCCGCGTGTGGAGCTGTATACACCGGCGAAAATGTCACAGGCATCACGCACATCAGTCGTCTCGACCAGCTCGAAGAGCTGCATTGGCGTGAGGCCCTGCTCGGCGGCGAGGAGCTGCTCATCATAGGAATCGCTCGAGGCGAGCGCTTTCTGAAAGATCGTCGGATTGGAGGTCATCCCGGTCAGCGCATCGTCACGGATGCGCCGCTCGAGCTCGCCATCCTGCAGCATCCTTCGATCGATGCTGTCCAGCCAGATGGACTGACCCATGTCGTGAAGCTCTTGAAGCCGATTTTTCCCCATGACATCCCCCTCTCCAATTCTAACTATCCCCGCCGTGTCGCGCTTCTCTCTGTAACCGCGGCGAAATAATTGCTTCAACCCGGATTTGTGGAGCGTCGCCGAATCTTTCTACTGTCACCCGCAAACTGCGGAGGAAAGCGCGCTGCGCTTCTGTTCAACGGCAGGGCCGAATTCGACATTGCCAGGCGAGTCCGCGAACAGCCGGGGGCGCCCCTTGGCGATGTCTTCAGCTTTCTCAGCGGCCTTTATTTTAGAGGAAAATTGGCGTATGCCCGCGAGTTCGAAAACCCACCGCCTCGTCGCGCGCCTGGCATTCAGATCATAACCGCGACGGACGGACTCTACTCGCCGGGTTCGCTGGTCACGCTAAGGGATCTGGAGCGATTCGCAACCGTGCCGATCGACGCCGACGAATCACGGTATCGCTACCCGCTCGAACGGGACGCTGGTAAAATCGCCGAGAGGATCGGACCCGAGTGCCAGGTCGTGCTGCTCGGAAGCGTCGCTACGGGAAAGTACGCAGACGTTCTGCTGCCGATTTTCGGGGAGCGCTTGCTCTTTCCGAAGGAGTTCCTCGGCCACGGCGACATGGCGCGGGGAGCGATGCTGCTCCAGCGCGCTGCTTCCGGCGTCGAGCTGACCCACATTCCGGTATCGGATCCGTCGCGGCTCGCGTCGCGGGCGTCCCAAAAGGCACCCGCAGAGCCTCGTCCGCCACACGAGATGCATCCGGATTCCGATTAACCAGCGTTACCGCAAGTCAGATAAGAACCGGATCACCTTTGGCCACGAGTCCGCTTGCGCCCAGGCATTGTCCGTGGGAGTTCCGCCGGTGTCGATCCGACCGCGATTGAGCAGCGTCGAGCCCGCCGGAAGATACGATTTCCCGATAAGATGGCCCGCGCCTGGGTATAGAAGGATCTCTATGGGAGGTGCAGATCTCTCGATGGAGCGTCGTTTCCGAAGAGCGGCAGCCATCTTCGCCGACGGCCAAAGTCCGTCATCACCGCCTGCGACGAGTAACATCCGCGCGCGAGTCTGCTCGACCGGAATGATTGTTTTTGCATCTTGATTGCTCGCCAGGCGAAAGGCGTAGTTGACCGCGGGTCGCAGCGGGGATCCCGCCGGTCGCTGGTAGCCTGGATCGGTACCCGGCGGTACCGCAGGCACTTCCTCACCTTGCCAGGTCCAGGACGATCGAGCGGTCGAGTCGCAGATGCACGACCAGGCGACAGCGCTCGGCGCGTAGGCAACCACGGCAGACACTTGCGAGTAGCGTACCGCGACGAGCAGCGCGGCTTCTGCCCCCTTTGAAGACCCAACAACGGCTATCGGCGCCCGATTAATCACAGAGTCACGCGAGAGCAAGCGCAGCGCTTTGCCGAAATATTCCAATGGTATCCGGACGAGCTGCGGTGGCAACGAGTCCGCGCCAAAGTATGCCAGCGCGAGCGCGTCGAAGCCGGCGCTCGCCAACTGCGCTGCGATATCCGCAGAGCTGACTCCCCCTTCCGAGCCGCCGAGGACGAGCACGTGGGCGCGCGGTGCGCTGCGCCGCGGCGTAAATCGGATGCCGACGAGTCCGTCCTCGTGCACTGCGGCCGCGCGAACCCGCCGCGAGTCAAAGGTCCGCCGGACGGTGTCGGTTGCGACGATTTTTCCGTTGAGCTCGAGTCGAATTTCCGTGACGACCGTGTCCGGCCACGCTGCATCGAACCGCACCCGTCCACGATCGTCGCCTGCAACATCCATGGCCTGGAACAGGCCCATCGGATTGACCACGCTGTAGGATCCGCTGTCCGGGGCCATGCGCGACGGCTCGACGTTTCCCTCGGCGTCCGCGTGAAAAACGGCGGACGCCTGCCATTGTCGGCGAGAACGGTCGCGGGAGAGTGCTCTCACTGTGACGGCCTGCCCAGCCTGCAAGCCATGAGCAGCGACTGGAATTACGCGATCAAGCGTGGTCCAGGGTGAGCCAATGGTGAGCCTTTGAGGCTCCAACGGCGCGGGACCCAACAGGAGGCCGCAGACGGCGACGGCGCCGAGGAGGGAGGGATTGGCCATTCACATTGAGACACCCACCGGGAAAAAGGCGTTGAGAACCTGCGCCCAACTTCCACTTTCACCGATCGAGCGTCAGGCGCCTGAAGGCCAGGCCAAGCTGCTGCTACCTCCCCACCCGCCAGTCGGTAGAAAGCTCCGTGGTGCCCCAGGCGAGCCTGAGCACGCCATGAGGGAACGTGGTCGACTGAGCATTCTCCAGTGCCGGGATCAGCCAGAAGGTAAGGCTCTCCAGCGGCTCGGCGAGCGTTCGCTGGCGGAGATCGATGCGCGTTAAATCCCTGGACGGATCGTAGTCGGTCCCCCATTGCAGGATCTCCTTGCTCACGACGAGTTTCCACCCATTTCGCGTCGGAAGGGCGAACAGGGTGTAAATGCCCCGCGGGATGTAGGTGCCTCCGATAGTCAGATCGACTTCAGCGGTGAGCTGAGTCGCCATGTTGGCGCCAGCGCGCCAGACGGTGTCCCAGGGAACGACGCCGGGCATTCCGATGACGTTGCGACCGCGAAGATGCGGCTGCCCGTAATCAATGGCGATTTTTGCCGGTCCGGCGACGCTCGCCGCGTTTGCCCATGATCCTCCGAGTTGCCGCCGGTCGATCAGCACTTCGACATTGGCGCGTGTGCTCGGTGCAGCACGCGGAATGGGGGCGGGACGCGAAGCTGGCTGGGCTGGTGCCGCCTGCCCCGCTGGAACGGGCTGCCCCTGGGCGCCGAGTTCGACGGCGCTAAAGGCAAGCGCCGCAACGACGATGGACCGCGAAGCATTCATCCTGCTCTCCCTGTTCAAGGTTTCACCGCGCGAAATCCGCAAAGCGAATCCCGCCTATCCGGGAACGACTAACAATCAGAACTCTCGCTTTCGCATCTCCTTGAAAAAACGCTCATGCTCCTGGCGCTCCTTCAGCGTCGCTTCGTCGGTCGGAAGATCAGCGAGATTCTTGTCGTATTTCTTGCCGAAGCCTTTGCGGCCACTCGACTTTGCCGCCTTGGCGGCGTTTTTCTTTGCCAGCGCCGCGATCTTCTTGTCGTCCATAGCCCTACCTGCCCGTTAAGTGGTGAAGGTATCCTCAATATGTCACCGGTCAGGCGAGTAAGTCACGGGACTCGTTTCTGACTAGCTTTCCGAGGGCTTAACGATGCCGGCCTCGTCCGAGGAGGCACCACAATCCGGCGCTCAACAAAGACATGACGAACTTCCCCGACGCCATATCGGTTCTCTCGGCGATGATCACGCCGGCTGTGCTGATCTCCGCGTGCGGATCGCTAATCCTCGCCACATCGGACCGGTTGAGCAAAGCAGTCATGCGCACGCGCGAGATCTCTACCGCGTTGATCCCCCGTGCGAATGACCAGCGGGTCGAGGGACGCGAAGAGGAGCGCCGGATGTTGTTCACCCAGCTGGATTTTGTTACGACTCGATCGCGTCTGCTGCAACGCGCGCTTTCACGCCTCTATGCGGCCCTTGGCTTTTTCGTGGGGACGAGCGTGGCAATCGGCCTCGTTGCCATCACGCGACCCCAGTTCGCACTGGTTCCGATCGTGCTTGGACTGTGCGGTGCCGGACTGCTGCTCTACGCCGCGTTTCTGTTGATCAAGGAATCCCGCTTCGCCCTCGCCGCCGTGAACGAGGAGATGGACTTCATGTGGAAGCGCGGGAAGGAGTACGGACCGCCTGATCTGGTACAGAAGGGAATAAAGCGTGCCCGCTGGTTCGGAGGGGTGCGGTAATCCTCACCTGGCAGAAAAAAAAACGCCGAGCAAGACGCTCGGCGTTTTTTAGTTTGTGGCGTCCTTGATCAACCGCACTCGGAGAAGCCGCAGACATGACACTTGGCGCAACCTTCGGCAAACTCCAGCGACGATCCGCAATCTGGGCAGGTGCCGATGAACGACTCGCTCCGATTCACCGCGTCGAAGCCGAATTGTGCCTGTCCGCTCTCGGGAGTATTCGGAGCCAAAGTTGGGCGAAGCTGGGCAGCTTCTACCGGTGTAGTGGGCGCTGGACCCGCGGCGAGCAGATCCTGCTGGACACCCTGCTTCTCGCGCATCCACTTCTCGAGCGCAATTCCTATCGCATCTGGAACCGATAGAACCTTGTTCGGCCCGAGCCCGATCGCCTTGTCCGACGCGATTCCACGCAACTGGCGGTGCACCTCGCGAATCGGAATGCCCGATCTCAATGCCAGCGAGATCAGACGTCCCATGGCTTCGGCGTCGGCCATCGCTGCGCCGCCCGCCTTGCCAAGATTGATGAACACCTCGAACGGCTGACCGCGATCGTCCTCAGTGATGTTGAGGAACATGGTGCCGAGCGGCGTCTCGATGCGGGTGGTGATGCCGCGAAGAGTGTCCGGACGTGAGCGCTTCGCGCGGCGCTGGAGATTCTCGGCTTCCGCGTTGAACAGCGCATCCTTCAATCTTGCGTTCTCGGCTTCCAGCTCGGCGATGGTGCCGTGGAGCTCCCCTCGTTCGGCGCGCGCATCGGCCTTGCCGTCACGCTCCGCCTTGGCCTGCTCAGTGGCGCCAGTCGACAGAACCTGATTGTCGCGGGACCCATCGCGATACACGGTGACTCCCTTGCACTTGAGCTCGTAAGCGAGCTCGTAGATCGCCCGCACATCCTGCGGCGTTGCCGCGTGCGGGAAGTTCGTCGTTTTGGAGATCGCCGAATCGCAATTTTCCTGGAAGGCGGCCTGCATCCGAACGTGCCACTCCGGGGTGATGTCGTGCGCAGTGACAAAGACCCGCTGCCATTGCTTCGGAACCTCGTCGAAGTGGATATGTCCTTCCTTCGCGATCTTCTCCATCAGCTCTTCGGAATACCAGCCTTCCCTCCTGGCAATGGCGACGAAGTCCTCGTTCACGTCGGGCATCAGCACGCCGGCCTGATTGCGCATGAACGCGACAGCGAACAACGGCTCGATGCCTGACGAGCAGCCAGCGATGATGGAAATGGTGCCGGTGGGGGCGATTGTATTCACGTTGCAGTTGCGGAGCAGCTGCATTGGGCGAATGCGATTTCCCTTTGCGTCGCGCGCGGCCGTTTCGTCCGGGCCCCAGATGGAGCGTGCCCATTCGGGGAATGGACCGCGCTCATTGGCGAGGCGCTCGCTCTCACGCTTGGACTCGACGTCCACGAACTTCTGAAGCTGGCGCCCGAACTCCACGCCCTCGGCGCTGTTGTAGGCGATGCCGAGTCGAACGAGCGCATCGGCGAAGCCCATAATCCCAAACCCAATCCGGCGGATTCTTTTCGAAAGCGCGTCGATTTCGGGCAGCGGGTACTTGTTGACGTCGATGATGTTGTCGAGGAAGTGGACAGAGAGATGGATATCGCGCTTGAGCGCGTTCCAATCCATCTGCTCGTCCTTCACGTAGTAACCAACATTGATCGAGCCGAGGTTGCAGACGTCGTACGGAAGGAGTGGCTGTTCTCCGCACGGATTCGTGGCTTCGTATTGTCCGACGTGCGGGACCGGATTGTGGCGGTTCGCCTCGTCGATGAAGAAGCATCCCGGTTCGCCAGTGCGCCACGCGCCATCTATCATCCTGTCCCAGACCGCGCGCGCGTCCAGTTGTCCCGTCACCTTGCCGCTCGAAGGATCAACGAGATCGTAGCTCGTTTCTGACTTAACGGCATCCATGAACTTGTCCGTGACGCCGACAGATATGTTGAAGTTCGTAATCTGCGTCAGGTCTTCCTTGCAGGTGATGAAATCGAGAATGTCAGGATGATCGACGCGCAGAATGCCCATGTTGGCGCCACGACGCGTCCCCCCCTGCTTCACCGCGTCAGTCGATGCGTCATAGAGCTTCATGAAGGAAACCGGACCCGACGCCACACCAGTCGTCGAGCGAACCATCGAGCCTTTGCCGCGCAGCTTGGAAAACCCGAAGCCGGTGCCGCCACCCGATTGGTGGATCAGCGCCATCGACCGTAGGGTGTCGTAAATGCCGTCACGTCCATTGGAGAGCGCGTCCTCGACTGGAAGAACGAAGCAAGCCGAAAGCTGACCGAGGGGACGGCCGGCATTCATCAGGGTCGGAGAGTTGGGCTCGAACCGACGCTCGACCATCAGCCGGTAGAAATCGCTCGCGGTTTCGGTTACTTCGCTGTCGCTCGCGCCGTAACGACGATCCGCTTCGGCGACAGTGCCGGCCACGCGCCAGAACATGTTTTCCGGCTGCTCCACGGGAGTGCCCGTAGCGTCCTTGATCAGGTATCGCTTCCCGATCACGGTACGCGCATTGTCATTGAGCTGGGCGTCGCCCTGTGGGGGCACGGCAGGTATGGGCATTATTACAACTCTCCGCGGAAAAAAAGGGCTGTCAAGAACAAGACGATGGAGCCAGGACAACAAGCTTGGGCATCGGTGATTTCGATGCGGGCACGGAAAGTACGCCTATTCGTGAGTCCGCACCAGCCTGCAGTTATCTTCTGTTCCGACAACGACTTACGCAATCCACATCACGAATAGAGAACCGGCCCCCGATTTTCTACTTTGAGCCGCATCGAGACCATCGGGGCTCCCCCGCATCGGCTGCGCCCGGTGGGGATTTTGCTGGCAGACTCCCCTTCCTGTAAGTTAGCCCCGAGCCTTGGGGTTGGGGTCATCGTTGCACGGTTTCTTGGTACGGCGGAGGTTGTTGGAAACCTTTACGTCTTTGGAATCTCGCCGCGCACCAGGGTCCATTTTCAAAGCGGTTTTGCCCCGGCTCGCGTCGTTTTTCTGGCTGTCAGAAGGAGACGCCGAACGTGGCGTAGAATTGTTCTCCTCGTATCCCGAGCCTGTCGCGATTCACCAGCGGGAAAGCGACTCCCAAGCGCACTCTCGCTGGCACATCGAGCTGGATGCCTGTGTCGAAGTTGAGCTCCGCTCCAATTGAGCTCATAACGGGATTCCCAGCATCGGATGGTCTGCAAACTCCGGTCGCCGACGCGGCAGCGCTCGCGGGGCAATAGGCGCGACCAGTCTCGCCGAAGAGCGTTAGCGACGTCTTGTCGATGAAAATGGGGATGAAACGAAATCCGCGCGATGGCGCTACAAGAGGAGCTCGATATTCAACAGAGGCGGAATACGCTCGGATTCCCCCCTCCGCACTGGCCGGATAGCCTCGTACTCCAAAGACGCGCCGTTGCTCGCCTACGGCGAATCCCGGAAAGACCTGCAGGGATGTCCCGCTGATTCCCCCCGCGGTAAACCGATCGGGACTTCGCTCGTCACGCAGGCCGCCTGCGCCGCGAACCGCGACGACGTGGTGCGCGAAGCCCGGCAGGTCAAGCGATTTGTACAGGGAGCTGACGGCAATCACGCTTCTGGTGGCGCTTCCACTGGCGCCGCCCTGCCATCGCTGCCGAGCGCTGACGCTCAGGCTTATTCCGTCCTCGGGAGAGATGCTCAGCTCCGGTCTTTGCGCGTTGGACCAACCCGCCGATGCGATTACCGCCGGATACGTGGGCGACCTGCTGTAGAACGACGACAGATGCGGCAACAGCGTGTCGGGCGTGGTCGAGTACGCGAGACTCTCGATCTCCCCACCCAGCGACGCTCGTGAATAATTGCGGAATCGCTGACGAACCAGGGTCGCCTGAAGCGAAGCGATGCGGCTACGCTCGGTGAAGGTGCCAACTCTGAGGACGTTTCCGGCGCTCCCGTTGAGCACCATGTCGCGCGAAAAGTTCTGCGACGCGTAAAGATCGATGAGTGGCAAGCCGAATCCGGAATAACGGTACCACACCCAGGCGGAATTTTCGCGAAAGCGCTTGTTGTGGAGTACCTGCGCAGTGTAGTTGTGCCGGTCGACGATATCGTAGCCGCTCGTGCTGGCACCGAACGACGTTCCGTCCGTGGTGGTGCTCTCGAGGATCGGCATCCAGTACCGCGGAATCAGCGAGCGCCACGGCGAGTAAGGTGTCACTTTCGACGTGTCCAGAGCGCCCTGCGGCGGAAGCCCGGGGACGAGGGCAAGGCAATTCGTGCAGCCGGTTCGCGGACTGACTTGCGAGCTATCAATATCCGAGTAGCCCACCGATTGAGGAATTGGAGCGACGCCGATGTGATCTCCGTCGGCGAGGAAGAGCACCGTCGCCAGTTTCGTTTTGTCGGGCGACGCTTCGGGCGAGAAGACTCCTGTTGCGGCGTCGGTGAGTCTGGCCAGTCGCACTGGCGCCTGCGACACGTCGGCGACGTAGATCTGCGGGAGTCCACTTCGCTCCGAGGAGAAATAGATCCGGCTGCCGTCAGGCGACCAGCTCGGTTGGGAGTTTATCGCGCGCGACGCACCGAACGACATGAGCTGTCCGCCCTTTTCGTCGAGCATTACGATTTGCGACACGCCGCGAGTCTGCTCCACCGCCACGATTCGCGATCCCTGAGGGGACCAACGCGGATCGAGCCACTGAGTTTCAAGCGTCGCCGACGTAATCGGAGTTATCGGTCCGCCACGCGATGAGATTCGTACGTGCCGGGTGGTTCCGGGAACGTCTTGTACGGCGACGACTTCCCCGTCTGCCCTTACATCGGGGGAAGACAGTCTCGCTCCGTGAGTCAAACGGATCTGCCGACCTCCCCGCTCCACATAGAGGTCCTGGCGCACGTGATAGGGATCGAGATAATCCGGCTGCGAGAAGAGGATGCTGCCGTCGGCGAGGCGCAGATTGGGACTCGCTCCATTCCGGCGACCGAGTCTCCTCTCGCGTCCACTCAGGTTCACTTGGTACGCCGCGGGAACCTCGCGGCCCTTGTCGCCGGAATAGAGGATCGCGGTGTCACCGAGCCAGCGTGGGAAGACGGCGATGCGCCCCGCGGTGGTGACCTGCTTCCAGTCGGGCATTATCTGATGCGGGGTCTTCATCTCCCGAACCAGCGAATCGCGCCAATGCACCCACGCGGTCTGAAATGATTCGCCGAACGCACCCCGCGACGTTGCCGTCAGGAAAAACGGGAATAGAGTCTTCGAGCCTCGCTCGACGAAATCCGTGACGCTTCCGGGACCGCGAGTGCGCGAGAGATAGTCGAACATCAGCGACCCGTAGACATAGACGACTTCCGCGCGCGGAAAGCGTGTCGTCGAAGGGGAAAGCTCCTGCAACGTCGGAACTCGATTGGCGAGCGCCGCAGCCCGCGCGATCATCGAGTGTTCGGAGCTCTCCAGACGTCCTACTCCGGTGAGCCTCGACTCGTAGTACACGGCCAGGCCCTCGAGCACCCAGCGAGGCTCGTACAAGTTCGGGAAGAGCAGCGGATTCCTGCCGAAAATCGCCTGGCCCACCCGCCATATTCCACGCGATCGATCCATGTGAAAGATGTGGGTGAGCTCGTGAGTGACGACGAGGGCGTTCCAATCCGCGTAGTTCCGCAGCCCGGACGCATCGGCAGGCGGATGTGTGAAGAGCACAATGCGGCTGGATGGAAACGTCGTGGCGTATCCATTCACATAGTCGAGATTGTCCGAGACGACGAGATCGATAGTTCCACGCGGCGGGACCAGCTCCGTCGACAGCTCAGCATATGCCCGCTCGGCGTTGACCGCCGCTCTTCTCGCGTCTTCTTCCAGAGGCGCGGTGAAGTGAACTCGAAAATGCCTGGTGTGCAGCGTTCGCCAGTCTTCGTTGGGAGGGAGCTGCGCACTACCTGCCCGCGCCGCGCCAAGCAATAGCGCGGCGGCGAGTGCCAATCTCTTCACGGAGTCTGAGCCAGGGAGGCGAAGTAGCTCTGAAGACCGCGCAGGATCGCGGTGGCGTACGCCTCCTGATACGTCGGGGTTCTGAACGCCGCTTCCTGGTCGGGCATTATGATGAACGCTCCCTCTGTGAGAATCGACGGCATCCACGTGCCGCGTCCGACAGCGATGTTCTGGAACTTGGTTCCGTTGTCGCGCAGTCCGAACTCCGCCAGCAGTGCGGTCTGTGTTGCAACGCCGAGTGGAATGGAATGCGGCCAGAAGTATAGCGTGAGCGATCCGTTGTTGACGAAGGGGTTCACGCCGTCGGGGAAGGCATTCAAGTGGATCGAGACGAACGCATCCGCGTTGGCGCGCCGACTGATGATCGGGCGAAGTCCAAGGTCCACCGGATCCGGAGTGATGCGCGTCATCACTACCTTCGCGCCGGCGTTGGTTAGAAGGTCCCGCAGCTTGAATCCCACCTGCAGAACCGCATCGCCCTCGTAGAGGGTGGTGGGGCCGGTCGCACCAGCGGGGGGATGGCCCGGGTCGACCGTGATCGTCAGACCCCGCAGCGGGTTGGCTCGATCGGCGATCCGAGCGGGCCGTCTAACCCTGAAGGTGAGGGTGTCCTTCTGCCAAAGCGCGAGATATCCGTAGGGCGGGCGATTCAAGTTGATTGAGTAGCGGACCCTCGTCGGCTCCGGTGTGGGAGTGCTGAGACTGTTGAGATACGAGTCCGCGGGCTGCGGCATCATCGACACAACGGGCGCTCCGCTGACTCCGTAGAGGAGAAGTGAGAGAGAGCGGTCGGTTTCCTCCACGAGATACGGCGGCGGCGGCCCGGTCATCGGGATTACGATGTCGATCCAATCCGCCGTGGGTCGAATGCGCACATCGCCGACGCGTCGAACCGGCGTGAGAGTGTCGCCGATGATTCTATGGAGTGAGTCGGGAGACACATATTGCGCCAGAAGCTCGCTCCTGAGAATCCAGGCGACCTGGCCTGAGTCGAGCTCGATGCGCACGAATTCGTCGCTACCCACTTTCTGCGAGCCGGTGACTCTTACGACAGTACCGGGAAATAGAAACCACTTGTACTCCTGACCGTTTCCGGGCGCCGGCCGCGCAATCGTGACTCGATCGGTGTCGTCCACCGCGGAACCGGGAGCGCCGAGCGCGACGTAGACGTTTCCAGGGATGGGCACCAGCGTGTCAGGGGATACAACGGCCTTCAGTGTGTCGCCGACCACATTGGTGCGGGCGGTGGTGTCGGAAAGCGGTGGGATCCTGATCGGAATTGTAAGTCGGGCGCTGCCGATGGAATTCGCGGCGATCAGCTCGTAACGCGGCGCGGTCTCAGGAGGCACCGGCAGCCATCCCATGAACGCACCGTTCGGCCAGACCGGAACGGCCACACCGTTGATGCGGAGGGCAGCGTCTCCGGTACCGACGCTGCCAAAAATGAAATTCGAATCACGAACCGTGAGCAGCTGATCGGGCTTGGGGTACACCACGTTGAGATGCACTGGACCGCGAACTGCCGGCACCGGCGGAAGTTTTGCGTTCGATGGGGGCAGCGGGGCCGGCACTAGCGGCGGAATCACTTCAACAGGCGCCGGAGGAGTACCAGGACGCCCCGGCGCCGCGGTGCATGCCACCGCAAAAAACACGGCGTAACCCGCAAAAACCCTGATGCCCGAAACTTTCATCGTCAGAATGTAGGTTGCACGTTGATTGGAAGACCAGTCTATGTGGTACGCATGGGTAGTGCCCCCGCTGATTTGCTTCTATCTTTTCCTGACCGGGAAGCGGTCGGCTCCTGTGACTATAAGACAACGCTCTTTTCGAGCCACAATTGCTTGCAGAAATTTTCGGGAGTTCGAATGTCGGGCTGATCAGGCACGACAATCAGGACTCCTTTCTGATTGCGAATCTGGAG
>JALYYH010000106.1 GCA_030946665.1 Gemmatimonadota bacterium | reverse complement strand
TCTCGCAGGTGAGAGTGACGGGACGTATCGCCCAAGGGGTAAAGCTCGTCAATCTTGATGAAGGAGATGTGGTCACGGCCGTTGCCCGCGTTGTCCCCGAAGATGAGGGCGACGAGTCGGAAAACGGCTTGCCTGCCAGCGACACGGAACAGGTCGAGGCCCTCACCGACGAATGATAAAAGAGCGTTCTGACGTGGTGCCTCAACTCGAGGAGATCGAGAAGCTCCGCTCGGCGCTGCGTAAAGCAGAGGCCGAAGTGCAGCGTCTGCTCGAGGAAGCGGCCGCGCGTGGGGCGCTAGTGGACATTCTGCATGACGTCATGGGCTCTCTGTCGATGGGAGAGCTGTTCCACATGCTCGCGCGTCGTCTCGCCCGCGCGCTCAACCTGAGTCACTCCTCCGTGATTTTCGCCAAGTGCGGCGACACCCACGGCACGGTGGCCTCCGCCCACGAAGATCCGCAGCTCGAGAATCTTCAGGTCGAGCTGGACAAGTACCCCGAGATCGAAGCAGCGCTCGCGAGCGAAAGGCCGGTTCTGATCCCCGACATCTGGCACTCCGACGCCTACAAAAATCTGCGCGAAGCCTGGGAAGCAGACGGCAGCGTCATCTCGGTGCGCTCGATCATCGCGCTGCCATTCCGGCTCGACCTGGATCGCACCGGCGTCTTCCTGCTGCGCCGCACGGCGGAAAAGGCGTCGCTCAACGATGCCGACGTCGAATTCGCCGAGACCGTGGTGAAGAGTGCGATGAACGCGATGCGCCGAGCCCACATGGTGGAATTGACTCAGGCGGACAACATTCGTCTCGAGGCGCTCGCCCGCACCGATCCGCTCACGCAACTGCTCAACCGTCGCGCGTTGCTCACGCAGCTCGCTACCGAAGTCGAGCGCGTACGCCGCTACAACGCACCGTTGGCGATTCTCATGATCGACGTCGACCAGTTCAAGGAAGTGAACGACACCTACGGCCATCTCGCCGGTGACCAGGTGCTGGTGGAAGTCGCGATGCTGCTCGCGCGCACGGCACGCAGCGTCGACGCCGTCGCGCGCTATGGCGGCGATGAGTTCGTGATCGCGGTTCCCGAGACGGGGGAGGCGGGCGCGATTGCATTTGCGGAGAGGCTTCGCGACAAGATCCAGGCGCATCCCTTCGACATCGGGAAGGGAGAGCCGCTACGCCTCACCGTGAGCATCGGAGTGGCCGATTTCCCGGTGCCCCGGGTCGAGACCGCCGAGGATCTGCTCGATTGCGCCGACCGCGCACTCTACCGCGCCAAGGCTGGTGGGCGTAATCTGGTGTGTGTCTGAGTAGTTTGTGACGGGTTGCAAAGCCCGTCTTCCAAAGCTCTCCCAACCACGATGACCACAAACTCCAGCGCCCTCCGCGCTTCACGACCCGTTGCCGTAGTAATTCTCATCGCACTCGGTGGCTGCCTCGTCGACTCCTCAAAGAAAGAGTCAACGGCTGACACGACGCATCTTGCTCCGGTCGTCACCGTGACGCCCGTGAATCGCGGTTCTCAGGGTATGGCGGAGCGGGTGATCTGGGCGTTCTCTCCCGACAGGAAGGCCGTGCTGGTAGTCGCGGATCCCGGCGGGATCGAGAATGAGCCCGTGCCGAACGGTTTCATTTTCGCTGACGAAGCGCGCGGATTTCAGACGCAGATGGACAGTGTGTGGGACGTGATGCCGTCGCCGGACTGGAAGTGGATCGGATTCGGGCGCGCCTATTCGGTGGTTGGTGGCTCTGGAACCGGGACCGACCTCCTCACCGATGTCTCCCGCCGCACTGCGATCGATACCGCGACACTACGTGCCGGGTCGTTCGCCTCGAGCGGGATGGGGATGGGGCGCGCAGTGGCACAAGCGGGAGTGATTCACATCCCGGAGAATCCGCGCGCCAATGCAGCGGCGGATAGCGCCGCGCCGAAGCTCTTTCCGGTGGCGCGCGGCTGGCGCGTTCGCTGGACCGCCGATGGGTCCACTCTCGCGCTCGGCAACAGCCCGTCCCGGGCCGTGGACAACGAGCCCAGCCAGACGTGGTCCGCGCTCGATCCGCTGACGGGCGCGCTGCACGGGACGCTGCCCGCGAACTCGAAGCTCGCCGATGTCAACTTCACGCAGGGTCCTACTCTCGATCGATCGCTGCCGATCGACATCGGCAAGTCGCCGCCGATTCAGATCCAACACGGGAATCAGACATTCAATATTCAGAGCGAGCGTGGGGTGATCACGCTCGTCGAGACTACACCGGGCTCGGCGACCAAGGCCGCGCCGCGCGTTGTCGGGGCGGGCATGGCGCTCGCTGCTACCGCAGGTGGGCGGTACATCATTGCTCTCGCGCCTCGGGGGAAGCCCGATCCGAATGAGCCGGCCGCTGAACCGGTTGTGTACACGGTCACTTGGTGAGGGGCGACGCTTACAGGGCGGCGCGCTTCGACGGGAAAGCGCCTTGTCCCAGACTCCGCGAATCGTTAACTCCAGTATGAGAGCTCCCAGCTATCGGGCGTGGTTGGCTCGGCGCTCCCTGCTCTAGTTCTGCGGATGCCCCACGAAACGCGACAATCCCCTACGTGTCGCCGTCACGCTATCCAGGCGCAGCTTACTTGCCGATCCTCCGCAGCTCGACCATCAAACAATGATCCTGCACGACATCGATCCCCGCGCGCGCGAGCTTCTCGGCTGCCTCATCGTTTCGAATGCCGAGCTGAAACCATACTGACTTGGGTTTCTTGGCGATGATGTCGTCCACGTGCTGCGGGATGTCTACCGGCCGGCGGAAGACGTTCACCATGTCGATGTCGCCTGGAATGTCGCTGAGCTTCCTGTACACTTTCTGGCCGAGTATCTCCGTCAGGTCCTTGTAGTACACGGGGATCGGGACGATCTCGTATCCGGCGCGCTGCGCATATTCGGGAACGTAGTTCGCCGGCTGATCCGGATCTGGTTTGATGCCGAGTACGGCGATTCGCTGCGCGTGCTCTAGTAGCTGTTTTATCTGCTCTGGCCTGTCGAGCAAATGATTGCGCCAGCTCGCTGTATCAACCTGTGCTGTCATCATTTCCCTCTGTGCGCGCGGGGTAACGGGAAGCGCATCGCCCGCATAAATTGCAAGAGCGAGTCCAGTTCAAATTCCCGGAGATTCACAAGTAATGCGGATGTTAGTTCTCGGCGCGGGCCTTCAAGGCTCCGCCTGCGCGTATGATTTGCTCCAAAACCCCGAAGTAAAGGAAGTCCGACTGGCCGATCACCATACCGGCCACCTGGCGCAGTTTCTGGCGCCATACTCGGGCGATCGGCTGATATTCACGCCGCTCGATGTGCGCGACAAGGATGCGGTCCTCGCTCTGATGCGCCAGTCCGATGCCGCGATGAGCGCGATCCCCTACTACTTCAACTACGACCTGGCGCAGCTTGCCGTGCAGGCGGGCGTGCACTTCTCCGATCTTGGCGGCAACACCGAGATCGTGTTCAAGCAGAAGACGCTCGACCTGGAGGCGAAGAAGAAGAACATCACCGTCATCCCCGACTGCGGCCTCGCGCCCGGGATGGTGAACATTCTGGCCGAGCACGCGATCAATCAGCTCGATGTGGTGGATAGCGTCCGGATCTTCGTCGGCGGCTTGCCGCAACATCCGGAGCCGCCGCTCAACTATCAGATCGTTTATTCGCTCGAGGGTGTGCTGGACTACTACACGACGCTGTCGTGGGTTCTGCGCGATGGCAAGCGGACACAGGTCAAGGCGCTGTCGGAGATCGAGTCTGTCCGCTTCGACGGATCGGTGGGTGAACTCGAGGGCTTTCACACCGCGGGCGGGCTATCGACGATGGCGTTCCGATACGAAGGAAAGATCCCGACGATGGAGTACAAGACGCTCCGCTACCCGGGACACGCGCGCATCATGGAAGCAATCCGCGAGCTCGGTCTCCTCGAGCTGAATCCCGTCGATGTGAAAGGAATCAAAGTCGTGCCGCGCGATCTCGTCGTCGCGGCGATGGGCCCGCGTCTCACCAAGCCGAACGCCCACGATGTCGTCGCGCTACGCGTTGTTGCCGAAGGGAAGAAGGTCGGCAAGCCGAAGAAAGTCGGCTGGGAGATGGTGGACTACTACGACGAAGAGAACGGCATCAGCGCGATGGAGCGCTCGACCGGTTACTCACTCTCCATCACGGGTCAGATGCAGGCGCGGGGAGAGATCGGCAAGGCCGGAGTATTCACGCCCGATGAAGCGATTCCGGCCGAGAAGTACATCGGGAAGCTCGCGAAAAGGGGCGTTTTGATTAGGGAGATTGCATCCTGAACCGCACTGCAACTGCTGTTTTCGTGGGTGTTAGTGTTCAGCGAGCAAGTAGATGGCACTGACCGCGAGCAAAAAGTAAGGAACGAGCGCCGCCGCCCCGACGTAGTCCTTCGCCACCCGCTGTCCGAAGAACAGCGCGATCAGGTTGATCGCCCCGACAACTGCGCCGAGGAACGCGACCGTCGGATCGTGCGTCAGCAACAGCGCGACGATGCCGAACCCGCTCAACGCACCGGCGGATATCTCGAGGACCGTGATTACCGCGAACATGGGCCCCACAGTTCCGGCCAGTGGGCTCTTCGCGAAATGCTGTTCCAGGAACGCGCGGTTCCCGCGACGATCCACGACCTTGTCGATTCCCGATTGCAGGAACAAGATTGCAAGGAATGCCGACACGAGAATCTGCAGGATGTACGACGCAACCTCGGGCGAGTTCACGTTTGGCATGGGGTTATTGTAGCACTGTCGAGGTGAGACTGTCCAATTCTGGCGGCGGATGATTCACTGGAATAGACCGAGGGCAATACTCGGTGCCTTCATTTGCATTATCGGGTGCCAGCCGCAAATGCCGGTGAGCCCGCAAGCACTGCTCGACGCGTCGCAGCAGGTCGTAGTGGTGATCACCCCCAATTGGATGTCGACCACCGGATCAATGCAACGCTTCGAGCGCGCAACGCCGACGTCGGAATGGCGATCGATCGAGCCGGCGATCCCGGTGGTGGTCGGACGCACGGGGATCGCGTGGGGTGTCGGGTTCGACGACGTCTCCGCCCAAGGCCCGCACAAGCACGAGGGCGACGGGAAGGCACCGGCCGGAATCTATCCGCTCGACACCGCGTTCGGTTTCGCGCCGCACGACTCCATGCAGGGCGTGAAGCTGCCGTACGTTCAGTTGTTGCCCACTACGGAGTGTGTCGACGATACGGCGTCAGTTCACTACAACAGCGTAGTCGACAAGGCGACCGCTCCACGCGTCGACTGGAACAGCGCCGAGCACATGCGGCAGGTCCCGCAATACAAGATCGGAGTGATCGTTGGGTACAATGCCGCTCCGCCCGTGAAAGGACGGGGGTCGTGCATCTTCCTCCACATCTGGGCCGGACCGGATTCGCACACCGCGGGATGCACCGCGTTCGACGAAGCGAAGCTGCACGACGTGAAGATGTGGCTCGATCGGACGAAGCGGCCGCTGCTCGTCCAGCTCACCGCCAACGACTACGAGAATCTACGTGCCGGATGGAAGCTCCCGGCGGTTGGACCAGCCTAAAGTCTGGCTTTCAAAGCTCAGAGTTCTGCCCGGGCATCGACAGAACTGAAGCAGGGATCTGTGGGCCAACTACGCCGATAGCGGGGAGCTTTCATACGGGCGTTAGCGTTTCCCGAAATCGAGGATCGCGTCGCGATTCAGACGCCGGGGTTACGAGGCTTTCGCGTCCGTCTTCGCCACGCACTTCGCCCGGTGGCAGATCTCGCGGAGCTCGGCGTTGCTCATGCCTTCCCAGTTTCCGGGAATGGGCATGAGCCGGCGTTTTTCATCCAGGGATTCGAAGGTGAGCCAGCCCCGAGCATAGCCTTCGGAGAGGGTGATGCGGCGCTGGCTGATGGTACGCCGGTCCAGACCACTTCGGCGCTCAGCCCCGCGCCAGGTCAAACGCTGGCGGTGGCGCCGATCCTCTGCGCACAAACGCCGCTCGACCGTACTCGGCGGCGAGTCCCACGCCTGCCAATACGCGCCGTCTCTATCTACGAAAGTTCGGTATGACATAGCGATCTATTACCTCACGCGGACGCTCCCGCGGTTGCATTCAAAGCTGTACAGGAAAGATGGCATCCCGGGGGGCCATTCGTGTACCCCTAAAAGATATGTTTTTTAAGGGGTTACCTAGCGAAGCTGGCCAGTGTCTCGCTCATGACATCGATCATGGATTTGGCGGTCCAGCGATCCCTTCCATTGTACAGAAATGAGAAGGCCAGCACCTCACCATTTACCGCCGTCACGTACCCAGCCAGCGCAATCACCTCATTGGTGGTACCCGTTTTGGCGTGCAGATTACCCTCGGCTGGGGTGTTCCGCATGCGACGCTTGAGGAGCTCGGAGTCGCCGGCCACGGGAAGCGAAGAGTGCAGCCAGGGGCCCCATGACGCGCGGTGCGCGTACCCAAGAAGCTGGACCTGGGAGCGCGGCGTCACCCGGTCGAGAGTCGAGAGCCCGCTGCCATCGGCGAACGCCAGGTGGGTGGTGTCCACGCCCAGCTTCGTCGCAAAAAACTGGTCCAGTATCGAGCTCGCGCTCTGAACACTGCCCACCACGTCCCGCTTCGGACCCCGGGCAGCGTCACGGAACAACAGCTCGGCGTAATGATTGATGCTCTCGCGGTTCATGGCCGCCACCATGCTGGCCAGTGGTGGCGATAGAAGACTCGCGACCTTTACCGCGTTGGGCGGGGTTTTCCCCAGCCGGATCCCGCCGTCTACCCGGATGCCGCGCGCGATGAGAGCATTCAGAAATGCGCCCGTCGCAAAGCTCGCCGGATCCTCGACGATGTAGACGTACTTGCGGGTGCCTGTCCTGGTCCCGATCGAGCCGCTCGCCTGAATTGCTCCGTTACCGAGCTTTCTGAACCCCAACCGCGCGCCGCCGCCAGCGACGGTCCGGACGTTCGCAATCAGGGGAATCGCGCTCGTCGACGGCTCGAGTACCACCGTCGCCGGCTGTCCCGCAGCCGACGGTGTGACCGAAACGGCAACCAGGTTCTCATTCAGCGACAGAGCGGACACGCGCGCGGCGTATGACGCCTGGAGGTAGCGCGTGAGCCACCCTTCCGGAATTTTCTGGTCGTCGAATGCTGAAGCATCGCCGATCACGCTGCCGGTGACGTGCTTGATTCCCTGCTGCGCGACGAGATCGGCCAATCGATTCATCGGCGCCGACGGACCACCCGGAAGGAATTTTCCCGACAGCGCGGGATCGCCATCACCCCTGATGTAGAGGTTTCCGTTGACTGTCCCGTCGGGACCGACGGGGCCATCCCGAAGCGCGTCGGTGCTGAACTGGTAGTTGGGTCCGAAGCGCTCGAACGCGATGGCGCTCGTGAACAGCTTCATCGTCGAGGCCGGGAGCAATTCTTCGCCTGCGTTCTCCGCGTACAGCGTATCGCCGCGAGTAAGGGAAACCACCATTGCTCCCCACGATCCACCGCGAGTACGGGCAGTCAGTCCGCTCAGAGTGCTTGCGACATCCGCGGTGCTCCTCGGCACGCTGTATCGAACTACGGGCACGGCGGGAGGCCGATTCGGATTTCTTCTCCTCACCCTGCGACGCGTGACTGTGGTCCTTTTCCTTGTCTGAGCTTCGATTATTGGCGGCGCAGAGCCGCATATCGTCAACGCCACCAGAATGGCGATCCGGATCTTGCGAGAGAACATCTATCCCTTTTTCAATGCGATTTGTCAGCTGCGCTACGCGGCTGGCCGGAATGGCGAGAAAGGTGCCAGCGCTCGGCTGTGGAACGTTTTCGCTGTTGACCAGCTGTTCGCTTGGAATATACCCGGAAGGAAGGTATTTTCCCCGAAAGACCGGAGGCCAACCGCATCAGGAGAATGAATGGCTGAGCGGCACCACAATTTCTTGCGCGAAGGCGTGATCACGGGCTTCATCGGCGCCACCGCAATCGCAGTCTGGTTTCTGATAGTCGATACGATCGCGGGCCACCCATTCTACACTCCGATTTTCCTGGGAAAGGGCGTCGTCAGTGTTCTCGGCAAGAACATGATGGGCGACGGCGCATTCGTTCACCTTCTTGGCTACACGATCTTCCACTACGTCGCCTTCTTCGTAGTCGGAATCGTTCTAACGGTGATCGTGCACCAGGCCGAGCGGACGCCGGCGATTCTGGCGGGGCTGCTCGTGGCGTTCGTGATGATGACGTTGGGCTTTTACATGATCGCTGCGGCGTTCGCTGGCTCGGCGTTGGGAAACCTGGCGTGGCCGCAGATCTTCATCGCCAATCTTCTCGCGTCGGGGCTGATGCTCGGATATCAGTGGCGGACGCATCCCAAGCTCGAACGACAACTGAAGCAGGCGCTCGAGGGAACCGACGACTAGGCCGTCGACGGTTTCCAATCCACCTGTGCGCCCGCGGTCGAGTCCTCACCGCGGGCGTTCCATTTGAAGAACACCACCGTCATGATGATGTAGAAGATGATCCCGCCCGGGATCCACATGATGAGTGCGCCGAGCAGCTGGTCCTCGAGCGGTGAGAGTGGCAGGACGCGCGGGGCGGCGGCGTAGGCCGGATACAGAACGTGGTCGGCCATCGCGATGTAGACCGCGACGATCGACATCGGGATGCTCATCAGAAAGCTGTAAAGCATCTGTCCCGGGTAGGCGAGACGCGGAAGCTCCGGGACCTGACTCAGCAGCGGCCACCACATCAACACGGCGGCACCCATGAACGTCAGGTGCTCGAGGATGTGGATGCTGTGATTCGCCATCGCCGCGTTGTAAAACGGCGGCAGGTGCCACACCGCGATGGTGAGGTTGAAGGCGACGAACGCTATTGGCGCCCGGGTGAAGAACCGGGCAGCGGGGCGAATGAATTTGTGGGAGAGTGGGCCGCCGAGCATGTAGCCCGGAACGCCAGCGAGCAGCAGCGGCGGTATCGCGAGCGTTAGTAGCAGGTGCTGCACCATGTGCGCGCTGAAGAGATAGTCGTCGCTCAGGTCGTGAATCGGACCATTGAGTGACGCGAACATCAGCAGCAACCCTGAAAGGAAATAGATCTTTTGCGCCGCACTGGGCTGGCGTTTGGCTCGATGCGCGGCCCAGAGATAAAGAGCGCCCAGGGCTGCGATGCCGATGACGGTACTCGGGTGAAGCGACCATCGCCACCAGTCGAGATTGACGACGGGATGCAGCAGCGCCAGTACCAGCATTCTACATGACTTTGAAGTAGAGATGTCCGAAGAGGAACATCAGCGCCAGCAGCGTAAGCGAGGCGATCAGCAGCGGACCGGTGAAGAGCACTCGGAACAACCGATGATCGTACTTGAGGTGCATGTAGAACATGACGACGATCGTGAACTTGAGCGCCGACAGAATCAGAAGGGTGGGAACGAACCCGCGAGAAGCGACGAATGAAGGAACGTAGTAGGCCCAGACCTCGAACACCGTGATCAGCGTGAGGATGACCGCCACCTTCCAGTAGGTGGACCACGTCGGATGGGCGTGCTCTTCCTCGGCGTGCGGCGCGTGAGCCTGGCCTTCGGCCGAGTCCGGAAGACTGGTGATGCTGGCGTGAGTGTCCATCATTCCTTTCCGTTTACTTGATGAGATATACGAGAGTGAAGATCACGATCCAGATGACGTCGACGAAGTGCCAGTACAACGCGGCGATGTCGACGAGCAGTGAATCGCGCGAGCCGAGCCCGCGCCGGTAGTCGATGGCGAGCAGCGTGACGAGCCAAAGCACTCCGGCCGTCACGTGCGCGCCGTGAAATCCGGTGAGCGTGAAGAACGACGACCCGAAGAGATTCGTCCTGATCGTCAGTCCTTCATGGACGAAAGACGTGAACTCGAACGCCTGAAATCCGAGGAAGGTCGACCCCGCGATCGCCGTCATCCACAGCCAGAGCTTGGAATTGCCGAGGATGCGATCACCGCGCGTGCGCTTCGGCTTTTCCTTGTTCTGAACGGCGGCCAGCGCCAGCACCATGAAAAGCGACGACATCAGCAGCACGAACGTCGAGGCGGACGTCACGGGGATGTTGAGAATCGGCTTCAGCACCCGGCCCGTGCCTGGATCCGTCCAGGCCTCGTGCGGGAACGGACCGACGACGCTCCGTCCCTTGTAGATCAGGTAGGTCGAAATGAGTGAAACGAAGAGCATGCACTCCGAGCCGATGAAGGCCCAGATTGCCACTTTCCTGTTGTCGAGACCCAGGGTCGTATAGTGGTGTGACGCGGGCGCCGAAGTGTGTACGACGGTGGCGTGGGTTGCGGGCGCGCTCATTTCTAGTGGTGCTCCGGCTCGAGCGGGCTCAGAAGCCAGCTGTAAAGTGAGAAGACCATCAGCCCCGCCCCGACTGCGATCAGCGCTGGAGTGGTCATCAGCCCGCAGAACATGGTCACGAGGCCAAGCGCCACGAAGAGCGGCTTGATCGTGTTGTACGGCATCACGATCCCGAGCTCCGCCGCGGTCTTGCCCGTCTGAGAGTTGATCCGCGCGCTCTCGTGGTCCACTTCCTTTCCTTCCCAGAGAGGATATCTGCTGGTGACCGTCGGTATCCGGGCAAAATTGTAATCCGGTGGCGGACTTGGAATCGTCCATTCGAGCGTGCCAGCGCCCCACGGATTCGAGCCGGCGATCTCGCCGCTCTTTCTGCTCTTGAAGAAATTGTAGATGAAGATCAGCATCGCGATCGG
>JALYYH010000101.1 GCA_030946665.1 Gemmatimonadota bacterium | reverse complement strand
GAACAAGGCATCTCATCTTGGCGGATTCCTTGGCGCTCCGCTCGATAGTGCGGGCAGAGTGAAGGTCAGCGACGACCTATCTGTGCCGGGTCACCCGGAGATTTTCGCAATCGGCGATCTCGCGACCTTCGAGCAGGATGGCCGGCCGGTGCCGTGGGTGTGTCCAGCGGCGAATCAGGAAGGCGCTTTCGCCGCCAAGTCGATCATCCGCGATCTGCGTCGCCAGCCCAGAAAGAAATTTCACTACTTCAATAAGGGTGACCTCGCCGTGATCGGGAGATCGCGCGCGATCGCCGATTTCGGTCGAGTGAGGTTCACGGGCAGGCCGGCGTGGATGTTGTGGCTGTTCGTTCACATCATGTATCTGGTCGGATTCCGCAACAGGATCGTGGTGTTCATCGAGTGGGCGTACGCGTATTTCACCTACCAGGCTGGAGTGCGGTTGATCACTGACGTCGAGCGATACAAGCCACCGGCACCGTAGACAGAGTGGTGGGACTTTGAATTTGGTGGTAAGCTTTGTGCGAGTCTGTCTTTTACCGCGAGGATGACACGATGGTAAGTGACGCCGGCGTCAGGGACGTGGAACCCGCACCAGCGAAGGCGGGGCTGTGGGAGGATTTCGTCGACATCTTCTACGCGCCGTCCTCGGTGTTCGCGCGCAGGAGCGACGGAAAATTCGGGATGGCTCTGCTTTTTCTCATAGTGGTGGGCACTGTTCTGTTCTTCCTGACGAAGAACGCGATGCAGCCGGTGATGGATGCGGAGTTCGCCAGGCGAAGCGTCGATATGATGAAGAAGAACCCGAGCCTGACCGCGGAGCAGATGTCGTCGTCGCGCGGCATGTTCGAGACACTTGGTCCTCTGTTCTTCGCGATCGGGCTCACACTTACCGTGTTCGGGACCGGCCTGGTGCTCTGGCTGGTGGGAAAGCTTTTCGATGCGAAAGAGTCCGTCGCGGCGGCGATCATGATCGCGACGTATGCGGAGGTTCCGCGCATCGTTCAGATCCTGACGAATGCGGCGCAGGGATTGCTCATGCCGCCGGAAAAGCTCACCTCGATGAACAGCGTTGGCTTCAGTCCAGCCCGGTTCATGGACCCGGACGGATCGGCGGTGATGATCGCGCTCCTCAGTCGGGTTGATCTGTTTACGATCTGGGTGACGGTGCTTCTGGCGATCGGGCTCCACGTTGTCGGCAGAATTCCGAAGCAACAGGCGGCGATCGCGGCAGTGATCGTGTGGGTTGTCGGAGCGTTGCCGGCGCTGCTTGGTGCATTGAGAGGGGGTTGATCAGGCCTTTATTGGCGTTTAGCCCGCCGTTATTCCCCGGGGCACAATTGACATTTATGATGGTTTGATGCCAAGACCAGACATCGCTGGACAGCGTCTGAGCAATCAGGGACTCCTGAAGCCAACGCTGAAAACGGCGAGCGAAGCCGTGGCGAGGCTGGGTGCGGTGCAGGCCCAGGATTACGGTGCGTCGAAATGGGGGGTCGCTCAGCGCACTGCCGGCCTCACTGATGCACAAATCGAAAAAGAGATCGACAACGGAATGATCGTTCGTACTCACGTGCTGCGTCCGACGTGGCATTTCGTCGCTGCCGCCGACATCGGCTGGATGTTGGCCCTCTCAGCACCGCGAGTCCATGCAGCAAACGCGTACTGGTATCGTTGGCTCGAGGTGGACGATGCCGTGGCCCGTCGCAGCCGAACCGTGCTGACAAAAGTGCTGAGAGATGGCAAGCAGCTCACGCGCGGTGAGCTGGGGCAGGCACTCGCGAGAGCAAGGATTCCGATCACGAGCCCGCAACGGCTCGCCTGCATCGTGATGCGCGCGGAGCTCGATGGATTGATCTGCAGCGGAGCGCGCCGAGGCAATGAGTTCACCTATGCGCTACTCGAAGAACGTGTGGCGAAAGCGACGGCGCTGGAACGCGAAGCCGCGTTGTTCGAGCTCGCGCGGAGATACTTCACGACCCGCGGACCCGCCACGGTCGATGATTTCGCGTGGTGGTCCGGGCTCACCAAGACGGACGCAAAGAGGGGCGTCGAGGCGGCCGCGACGCAACTGGAGCACGAGTCGATCGAGGGCCGATCGTACTTGTTTCCGGCCGTAAAGCGCCTGGTGCGAATCGCCTCGTCCCTGGCGCATCTGCTGCCGAACTACGACGAATACTTCATCGGCTTCAAAGATCGCAGCGCGTTCAACACAAGGCTGACATCGGCTGGAGTACGAGCGAGGACTGACGCGCTTGCTGGCCACGTTCTCATCATCAACGGACAAATTGTCGGGGGATGGAGGCGGACCCTAGTCAGAGGAACGGTGGTTATCGAGCCGAAGCTGCTGATCAGACTGAGCGAAGCGGAGCAACGAGCGGTCAAGGCGGCGGCTCGGAAGTTTGATCGGTTTTGGTGCGGAAAGTAGGGTCATGGCGACATACTTCGTCGTCCGCCGCGTCCACGGTCCGGCCTGGGATCCATCGCTTCCGATGCGGAAGCAAGCGGGTTGGCCCGACCACGCCGCATTTATGGACGCCCTCGTAGCCGATGGCCTGGTTGTTCTCGGCGGCCCGCTCGGAGAGGGTGACGAAGTTCTACTCGTGATGGAAGCTTCACGTGAAGAAATCATCCGTACGCGTCTGGCGGCGGATCCATGGAGCGAAGCCGGGGTGTTGGCAATCTCCCGAATCGAGCCGTGGACGATACTGCTTCAGCGGTTTCGGGCCCCACGAAATTCTTGAGTCGTGCAAGCTCAGGCGTGCGCCTTGATTACCTCTTCACAGTTGTCGCTGTACGCGCACGGATGAAAGCCACTTCCGCAGCATCGTACGGCGTCCCATCTCTCCTGAAGATGTCGTGGAACCACACGGCAGGCTCCGCTTTGTACTCGTTGTACCAGGAATCCCACGGATAAATCGTCTGCGTCTTGCCAGCGACGAAACCCCAGTTGTAGGCGCCGACCCGCCGCCGAGCGAGTATGGGCAGAATATTCTGGAAAGTGCTTCCGCGTGGGCGAGCCATGTACTCCGAACAGATGATCGGCCGCCCGTATCGCTCGAGGGCAGTCACCAGGCGCTCGACTCTCGCGCTGTCGTCGTAGCTGTGAAAGGTGATGACATCCGAGCTGTCGAGCATGTAGGCGGTCATGGGTGAGAGTTTGGTCGGGTCGATCCAGTCGCCCATCCACGGGGCGGCGGTGAGCGGCTGTGAGGGATTCATCTGACGCGCCCACGTGAACGCTTTGCGCAGCAGGATCAAGGAGCGCGCTGCCTTGTCGAGCGGCTCGTACGCGACGTATGCCGGGCGGTTCGTGTTGTCAGGCTCGTTGAACACGTCCCACGCGATCACTCGGCGATCGTTACGGAAGCGACCTACTACTCCCTGCACGTATCCACGTAACTGCTCGTAGCGCGCGGTGTCGGAGAGGATCGCCGCGCCCGGACTCTGGACCCAGCCGGAGTTGTGAATGTGGGGGATGGGTGTGCGCTGTGGACCCAGGTGCGGCATTGGATCCCACACCGCATCGAACAAAACAAACATCGGCCGAATATGGTGCCTGTCGGCGATCGTGAGAAACTGATCGATCCGATTCAGGAATCCCACGGAGTCCTGCTGCCACAAAAGATCATGCAGGAAAACGCGCATCGTGTTGAAGCCGAGCGACTCGGCCCACCCCAGCTCACGGTCGATCGTCTGCGGATCGAACGTGGAAGGCTGCCACATCTCCAGCTGATTGATCGCCGTGCTGGGGGCGAAGTTGCTCCCGACCAGCCAACCGACCGAGTCGGCCCACGCCCGCGCTCGCTCCCGTGACCAGATGGCGCGTGCCGGCAGCGATGGCGCGATCGCGACTTGGACGCCCGTGCAATAACCGCTGGAGACGCAGTCCTGGTAGACTGGCTGTGCGCGTTGCCCTGAGGCGGATGTTGCGCACCCGATCGCGCCGGGAATCAAGACAAGAGAGAGGATCGATCGCTTCACGGATGCGTATCTCATCGAGTCACCCCGAAGTGGTAAACCGTGCGAGTCTGGTACGTCGCGCCGGGCCGCAGAATTGTGGACGGGAAATTCGGTCGATTGGGAGAGTCCGGATAGTGCTGCGTCTCGAGCGCCAGGCCGTACCGGAAGTGATAGACGCTGCCTGATTTCCCGGTAATGCTTCCGTCGAGAAAGTTGCCGGAATAGAACTGCATGCCCGGCTCGGTAGTGTCGATGTCCAGCGTTCGTCCCGTCGAAGGATCTGCGACGTGCGCCGCCTGCACCAACGCATCCGCTGCGGCCCCGCCTCGATTGAGAACGAAGTTGTGATCGTACCCGTTGCCGTAGCGAATCTGGGTGTCCTGACGCTGATCGACGCGCGCTCCGATTGATGTGGGCGTGCGAAAATCAAATGGCGTCCCGGCGACGGAGGAGATCACGCCGGTCGGGATAAGCGTCGAATCCACCGGTGTCATCGCGTCAGCGTTGATCGTGAGCTCATGGCCGAGAATATCCCGCTTCGCGCTTCCGGTGAGATTCCAGTAGGTGTGCTGCGTCCGGTTGACGGGAGTCGCCTTGTCGGTTGTCGCCTGGTAGTCGACGATGAGCCGGTCATCATCGGTGAGGGTATAGGTGACGCGCGAGCGCAGCGTTCCCGGGTAGCCCTCCTCGCCATCCGGGCTCGTGTAATCGAGCGCGACACCCATGCCCTCCTGGTTCTGGAATGGGCGGGCGTTCCAGACAACCTTGTCGAAGCCGTGGAGTCCGCCGTGGAGACTATTCGGCCCATTGTTGACGGCGAGGCGATAAGTCTTTCCGTCGAGCGAAAACACTCCGCGCGCGATGCGGTTCCCGTATCGGCCAACGATTGCGCCGAAGTACGGGCTATCGTGGAGATACCCAGCGAGGTTGTCGTATCCAAGGGCGATATCGTCGAACCGTCCCGAGCGATCCGGTGTTCTCAGCGCGGTAATAATCCCGCCGTAGTTGGTCAGCCGCACCTCGATCCCGTGCTTGTTCGTGAGCGTGAAGAGCTGCGCGGGACGTCCGTCCGCGGTAGCGCCAAAAGGGGCGCTGGTGACGCCGGGCGTAGCGACCGCTTGCACGGGCATCGTCACGCATGCTGTCTGAGTGACCACGAGCGCGGCGGAGGCATAAGCGGCCGCGCGGCGACACGCGAATGTGAACCTTTCCATTTTCCGTCCTTTCTCTCTTCGATATGTTAGGCAGTGCGCCCCCTAAAGTAGCGCAATCGTGGGCATCTGTAAGCAGGAATCCAGCCAGCGACCATCACCGTGCTCCGATGAAAAACCATATTCATATTTTATTCGCGGGTTAACCGCCGTCGCCCTTTTCACTGGTCGATAGAAGTTTTCACACGGCAACAGCGCATCGTGCCCGGTCATGATCGTGAATATTGCAGGCTCACGCCCGTCTCGCGCCGCAAGGGGGCGTTCTGCCGTCTAGATTCTTTGTCGGTACTGCAACTTCACTTTCACGACTTGTTGAACATTGAGGAGATGCGCGTGAGACTTCGGCTTCTGTCTAATGGCGCGACACTGTTGGTTGCCACGAAAGGCTGGTGTGCAATCATGCTGGTTTGGCTCACGGGGGCTACCGCGGGAGCTCAGACCAACGACTGGGCGAATCTGCAGAAATACCGCGAGGCAAACGCCACACTCTCTGCACCCGTGAAAAACGAAAACCGCGTAATCTTTTTCGGCAACTCGATCACTGAGAGTTGGGCCCCGTATTTCGCCACGATGTTTCCGGGCAAGCCGTACGTCGGGCGGGGAATCAGCGGACAGACCACTCCGCAGATGCTCGTCCGATTCCGGCAGGACGTGATCGCGCTGAAGCCAAAGGTCGTCGTGATATTGGCCGGTACCAACGACATAGCTGGCAACACCGGACCCTCGACTCTGGAGATGATCGAGGACAACCTTGCCTCGATGGCGGAGCTTGCGGCGGCGAACAAGATTCGCGTGGTGCTCTCGTCGGTGCTTCCTGTCTGGGACTATCCGTGGAAGCCCGGATTGCAGCCCGCGCAGAAAATCGTCGCGCTCAACAAGTGGATGAAGGACTACGCACGCGAGCACGGCGCGGTATTTCTCGACTATCACTCGGCGATGGCCGACGGGCGCGGTGGAATGCGCGCCGAGCTGTCTCCCGACGGTGTCCATCCAAATGAAGCAGGCTACCGCGTCATGGCTCCCCTCGCTGAGCAGGCAATCCGCAAAGCATTGCGCAAGAGGTGATAGCCGGCTCGAAAAGCCGGTAGGAGTGGCGACACCATTCGCCTGGAAATCGATTTCGACCTCGTTCGGCAGCGCTAACTCGTGCGTTTTCGGCTAACTTACTGTCGGCCGACGAGCACCTTTCTGTGTCGTCCTCACCGCAAGCAGCCTCATCGATCATCGCACCGACACACATGGACGATTCAAACAAGCCCCTTGCTCCCTGGACCGCGTCGCGCAGCGCGAAGGAAAAGAACGTCGTGCAGCGCGCGGTCACTGCTCTGCTGGATCAGCTCGCGCCCGAAAAGGTGCTGAAGCGTGGCGATCAGCTTCAGGCCTCGATCGAGCAGCACCGCACGC
>JALYYH010000078.1 GCA_030946665.1 Gemmatimonadota bacterium | reverse complement strand
CACGGCCGGCCCGTCATCACGGCCACACAGATGCTGGAGTCGATGATCGAGCATCCGCGCCCAACCCGCGCGGAGGCGAGTGACGTCGCGAACGCCATCATGGACGGAACGGACGCCGTGATGCTGTCCGCCGAGACGGCGGCGGGAGCCTATCCGCGGCTGGCAGTCGAGGCCATGACGCGCATCATCAAGGAGATCGAGACGCATCCCCCGGTCGCCCCATTTGCCGGAGCAGAGCAGGGTGATGGGGTCGTCACGACGGAGGTCGCAATAGCCGCCGCGACCGTGGCCGCGGTCGACATGCTCGACTCGCCGCTCGTCGTCGTCTTCACCAAGAGTGGCTTCTCGGCGCGTGTCGTTGCATCGAAGCGGCCTGCCGTTCCAATCTTGGCGCTGACTGACGAGGCTCGCACCTTCCGCCAACTTGCCCTCGTCTGGGGTGTCGTACCGGAGCTGGTGCCGCACTGCGCCGACTACGACGAGATGATGGAGCGCACCAAAACTGTCGTCACCCAGAGAGAGCTGGCTTCTACCGGAGACCGGATAATCGTGACGGCCGGCGTGCCATTCGACATGCCGGGCACAACCAATCTGCTCAAGGTGGAGACCGTCTGAAACTCACCTTTCTGGGGACGGGAACCAGTTTTGGCATCCCCCAGATCGGATGTAAGTGCGAGGTGTGCAGGTCGACGGATCCCCGGGACAAACGGACCCGTGTCGGCGCCTTGGTGGAGACCGACGGAGGCACGAACATCCTCATCGACACGCCGCCCGAGCTTCGCCTTCAGCTCATTGCGGCCGGCGTGAGCAGGGTGAATGCGATCCTGTTCACCCACGATCACGCCGACCACGTGCACGGGATCGACGATATACGCGCTCTCTCCGATCGAAGTGACGTGCCAATCGACATGTTCGGCCCCCCCGACACCATGCAAAGACTGGCGAGGCGGTTCGCGTACATCTTCGATGATTCGATCAAAGCTTTGCCGGGAACGAGCAAGCCGGAAGGCCGCGCACACCCTGTTGTAGAAGGACAGACCATTCGCATCGGTGATGTCGATGTGACGCCGGTGGCCGTGCCGCATGGACCCATATCGGTGTACGGGTATCGCATCGGTAACCTCGGCTACATAACGGACGCCAAGGAGCTCCCGGATGAAGCAGTCCGTGGCTTTCGCGGGGTGAGCGTGCTCGTTCTCAACGCGCTTTTTCGGACGCCGCACCCGACGCATCTCAGCGTTTCGGAAGCGGTGACCGTCGCGAAGAAAGTGGGCGCCCCGCAAACCTGGCTCACTCACCTCACCCATCGCACCGGTCACGCGGAGCTCGAGGCGGAGCTTCCAAGCGGCATTGCTCCTGCATTCGACGGTCTTACCGTACAAATTCCCTGAGATGTCGCTTCGACTCGATTACTCCAACATGATGATCTCGCCGGGCGGGATCGATGGGCACACGTGGACCGGAGCGTCGAAACAGTTCGTCGCGGCAAAGCGCGGCTTCGACTCTCTACGTACCGGCGGGAGCGTTGGCTTTGTAGATCTGCCGCGCTCGACCGAGCTGCTCGATCAGGTAACGAGTTTTGCGAAACCGGCGCGCGGGAAATACGACGACGTAGTGATTCTCGGCATCGGCGGATCGGCACTCGGGCCAATTGCGTTGCGAACCGCGCTCCGCCCGAGCGGCTGGAACATGCTGGACGAGAGGGCGCGCGACAACTATCCGCGGCTTCACGTGCTGGATAATGTCGATCCGGAAACGATCGCCGCTCTACTCGACCGACTCCGTTTGGCGCGCGCGCTTTTCATCGTCACATCGAAATCGGGTGGCACCGCCGAAACAATGGCGCAGTTTCTCATCGTCCACGATCGGCTCGTGCGCGAGAAACTGGATTTGACGCAGCATTTGGTTTTCGTCACCGACCCGCAGCAAGGCGCACTGCGTCCACTGGCGGATCGACTCGGCGTGTCGGCGCTCCACATCCCTCCCAATATTGGAGGACGGTTCAGCGTGTTGACCCCGGTCGGGACACTCCCAGCCGCGCTGATCGGGATCGATGTGAAGTCGCTGCTGGCGGGCGCGGCCGAGATGGCACAGCGGTGCGAGAGCACGGAGCTGGGGAGCAACCCGGCGGGTGTTTACGCGGCGCTGCAGTGGCTGGCGGACACGCAACTGAAGAAGAGTATCGTTGTCTTCATGCCGTACTCGGATCCGTTGCGTGACTTTGCCGGCTGGTTCGTGCAGCTGTGGGCGGAAAGCCTTGGAAAAAAGAGGTCAGATGGAACATCGGTAGGATCCACGCCGCTCGCCGCCATCGGCGCAACCGACCAGCACGCCCAGGTGCAGCTGTTCATGGAAGGGCCGGCGAACAAGACCGTGACGTTCGTTGCCGTGCGCGAACGGGGAACAGACGTGAAAATTCCGGCGGCGTTCCCGGACGTGAAGGAGCTGGCGTACCTCGCCGGTCATTCACTCGGCGAGCTGATCGATGTGGAGCAGCGCGCGACTGCTGGCGCTTTGGCTGAACGAGGTCGGCCCAACATGACCATCCATCTCGATCGCGTGGACGCGGCGCACGTTGGACAGCTGATGATGTTTCTGGAGATCGCGACGGCCTACGCGGGGCGGCTCTATGGAATCGACGCTTTCAACCAGCCTGGCGTCGAGCTGGGAAAACAATTTGCATATGCGCTACTGGGCCGACCCGGCGCGGACGAGGCCAGGAAGGAATGGGACTCCCTGCCAAAGGGTGACCCGCGGTGGACGGTCTAGAGATGCGGTCCGGCCTTGCGATGGGGCTGGGCTGAAACGACTTTCCGACTCACATGTTCGTAAATCCATTCAACAAATCTTTGACCGTTCTCGACGGTCGAGTGACGGTTCACGACGAGTCGGCCATTGCGTCGCCGGCGATGGACAAACTCGTCTATACGGCGGTTTTCGGTGAGCCGGATGAGCGTGAGGATGCGCGGTGGCTAATCTGGGAGATCGGACAGGCCATTGGCGTCCAGGCGTGGTCGATTCACGATCTGTATGTCGCCCGCGGCGCCGGAGAAACCGGAGGCTTCACAGTCCCGGCGATGAACATTCGCGGAATGGTATACGACACCGCGCGCGCTCTCTTCCGATCCGCCGTCAAGCTCAAGGTCGGCGCGCTCATCGTGGAGATCGCGCGATCCGAGATCGCCTATACCGATCAGCGTCCCGCTGAATACGTGGCGGTGATGCTTGCCGCAGCGATGCGCGAAGGGTTTCGCGGCCCGGTCTTCATCC
>JALYYH010000073.1 GCA_030946665.1 Gemmatimonadota bacterium | reverse complement strand
CAGAGTCAGCTTAGGGTCGAACACCAAGCTGGCTCCGGCGATCGCGCTCTACCGCTCGTTGGGGTTCACGGTGGTTCGGGAGGGAGCGCATCCTGAATACGCTCGCTGCAACATAGTGATGGCTCTTGACCTCTGAGGGGAGTGGATTGTGACGCACCACCGACCAACGCTCGACAGAAGGGTGCCGTCTTCGAGGAACTGCGCGCCGTAGTTGATCAAGCTACGGATCGGCCGCTTGAGCATCGAAAAAGCGGAGGGCGGCGGGGGTGAAGAGCATAGTTCGCTACGCTACGCCATCGGCGATACTCTTACGTAATGCGACCCCTTCGGTATTCCATCAACGTCACATTGGACGGATGCTGCGATCATCGTGAAGGGATCGCGGATGAAGACTTACATCGTCACGCGGTCGAGAACCTCGACCGGGCAGATGCCCTCCTCTTTGGCCGGGTGACCTACGAAATGATGGAGGCAGCGTGGCGGCGGCCGGCACCGGCGGGAGCGAGGCCTGATTGGATGGAACCCTTCGCCCGGACGATCGACGCGGCGAAGAAGTACGTCGTGTCGAGCACCCTGGACCGGGTCGATTGGAACGCGGAGCTCGTGCGTGGGGATCTGGGGAAGGCCGTTCAGCAGCTCAAGCGGGAGTCAGGCAAGGGACTGTTCGTGGGAGGGGTGAAGCTCCCGCTGGCGTTGGCGGAGCTGGGATTGATCGATGAGTACGAGTTCGTGGTGCAGCCCAGGGTAGTGGGCCATGGGCCGACGTTGTTTGCGGGGCTATCGAAGCGTATCGACTTGAAGCTCGTTAGCCGGCTGGAGTTCGGCTCGGGGGCGGTGGCGATGCGGTATGAGCCGAGAAGGTAGCCATCGGGCTTGCTAGCTCGAGTCGCCCGCATCATGGATGCAATTCGGGCCAGGCCGTCCAAAGTCTCGACCAACCTGACCATCGCCAGCGTATCCCTGTGACAGTAGTCGAGCAGGTCTTGCCCGACTCGGGCGTGAGGTCTTTTCGTCCAACGAGCGTGCGATTGAGCTCTATCGCACGCTCGGTTTCGTCGCAGAAGGGACCAAGCGGCAGGGACGCAAACTCGACGGAGCTTACGATGATATTCTCACGATTGCCGTCCTCGAAGAACTTTGAGCTGGCACGGACTGACGACTCGACCGTGAGCAGCCGGAGAGATAGGTAACACCAGGGTTCAAAGACATGGGTAACACTCTGGGTTATCCTCGGATGACAAAGTCGCGTTCATCTAACAAGGAAAATGAAATCGCCATCGCTCTCGTTTATCATCCACGAATTCTACTGGCCGTTACTGTCCATTCGGTGCGCAAAAAATCCGGCAGCACGCGCTTACACGACGTGGGCCGTTCGACACTTCTGTTAGCGTGCTCGAGGGATTCGCCGTATCGTACGAATCGCTGCGAGCATTTCTTCCTGCTGTTCGCGTTTTTCCGAGTCGGCAAACACGTCGAGAGATAGTCCGTCGGGGAATCGAAGCTGCGCCAAGATTATATATGGGCCGACGGACGCCATGTCGCCAACCTCAACCGATTGATTGAACGAGAAGACGATTGCTTGCGCTTCACCGATCTTTTCGCGGCACTCGTTTTCCTCCGGCATTTTATCGCCACCATAATTGAGCGTGACCGCGTCGACAACATTGATGTTGAGCTGGGCGCGGGGAACACCGCGTTGATTCGTCTCCAAGAGCGTCGAGGTCAGGGCGGTATCGCCAGCTGCTGCGCGAACGCTGTCAACGCGCGCCTCGGCAGCGTCTCGCTTGAACCATTGAGGCATCCGCACTGCAACTGACGAGCGCGGTAAACTCCGCTCAGTCCACGCAGCCGTCGGCATCGTGGGGCGTCGGCATGGAATGGTTCGTGTGCTCTTTGATGTGGGCGCGATCTCCTGGATAGGGAACGTGAAATGGTATTCCCCAGGAATCGCCAACCGGATACGGAGCGTATCGACTTCTCCCGCGCGTGCATCTTGTTGGCCACCGTACGGCATGTAACCAATCCTGCGAACAAGCAATTGATAATGTCCCGGTTTAATCCCTGAGAGCACGAACGCTCCATGCTTGTCGGTTTGAACGAAGTACGGCTGAGCAGCGGGACTCTCTCTCAGGAGAAGCTGCGTGGCTTCGAGCCCCCTACCCGAAGCTGAGTCAAAGACCGCTCCCACAAGAGTGTAGAATCTTCCGGTCGTGGAGTCACCATTGATCGTCTCTCTTGCTGGCGGCCGTTCGCCACGACGCGTTCCACTTACGGGCGCGCAGGCAATGAGCGCAGCCAAAAACGCGAAACGGAGGACGAGTTTTATCATCCGGTAATTTGTCCGGCGGTTAACAAGGAAAATGAAACCGCCATCGCTCTCGTTTATCATCCACGAATTCTACTGGCCGTTACTGTCCGTTGGGTGCGCAAAAGTCCGGCAATCGAGGCCGGCAGGATGCCGGCGATAGTGGCTCCTCCCCTATGAAAACCGGCCCCGCGCCGGACTTTGTGTGATGGCTAACTGCGCCTGATAAGCGTGAGGTCGGTAGTTCAACTCTACCCCGGCCCATAACCGTAAAAAGCAGAGCCCGCAACGATTTAGCGTCTTGCGGCTTTTTCTTTGGCATCGTTGGCGGGAGTGTGGTACCGGGAGCGGTGCCAGAAAAACAGTCAGCCGAGCCAAGATAAATCGGCAACGGCGATCTCGATCCTCCCGGATACTCCTTCGCTCGAGGCTGCAATCGTTGCGGAGCCCGGCCCACGCACATCAGCACGACGGTTTCCGATATCGTTGCCACACCGGTATTGCTGCTCGAGGACTGGATGGAGTCCTTGGCGCCCGAGATCGCGCCATTCGGCATCCGCACGATGCTCGTGGAACCTGGCTTTTTCCGCACCGAGTTGCTCACAGACGAGTCGACGAAATGGCCGAAGGCCTCCATCACCGACTACGCGGAGACGACGCGCGACACGGTCGCCGACTGGAAGAAAATGAACGCGAACTTAAGCGCGTGCGTTATTCAGCTACGTGCTTCGCAGGGATCGGAGCGATGCCTCTCCCACCCTCAGCGAGTAGCTTCGTCGTGAAGCGTTGGCCTTCGGAGAGCCGCTCGACCTCGATCGCGATGGCATCGACGGCCTGCTGGAGTTGTCCGAGTCCGTCACGGATCTCCTTCAGGTCTGCCTCTGGAATCGATAAGCGTCCCGTTCGTTGCAGCCACATCTTTAGAAGGCGGTATGAACCGCCCGCAACAATGGCAACGATGGCAATCGTTGTGATAGCAGGGACCCACAATTCTGGATTCATAACACTCCCTAGAAGCCCTATCACCGAGAAGCGAAGCAGCAGCCTCGCCTCACCGCTATTGTAACGTACAGCACTACGGCACGGCGATAGATAAAGTGCCATTCGGCGCGTCGGACCCTTCGGGCTTAGTAGGTGCCCTGCTTCGAGAGGGAGCGCAGTGGGTGTTTTTGCGTCCTACGACCCAATGGATATGGTTCGCGCGCCGTCGCGCCTCACGGCTCGATAAGCGAGCTTCGACGGTTCAGTCGTCGGGCACCGGTCGATCCCGAGTATAGTCGTCCGGGCTAGCGGACGCTCACCGAATCCCGCATATCCAACGGCGTCAGCGGAGAAATTTTACTGCGATGTTGTCGACCCAAGCTCTGTAATCGCATCAACCTGGAACATCGAGATGACTCAGCTATGCCGATAAGTGGCGCGTTGATCTGGATGGGAATCGCAATAGCCGCCCTTGCCATCGAGGCCACCAATCTGAACCTTATTTTTCTTTTCGGCGGGGTGGCAGCGCTGCTCGCCGGCACTCTTGCGGCACTGGGCGTTCCGCCTGTCGGACAGATCCTGGGCTTCGCCCTGGCTGCGCTGCTTATCCCGGCACTGCTTCGGCCCCGCCTGCTTCGAAGACTCGGGAGCGTCGGCGTGCTCTCCCGCACTGACGCATTGATCGGACAGACGGCGCGGGTGACGAAGGCGATCGACCCGGTCGTCGGCGCGGGCCGCGTGCTGGTCCAGGGCCACGACTGGGCGGCAAGCAGCACCGAGCCTATTCTCGAAGGCGCGCTCGTCGAAGTACTCGGCTCCGACGGAATCGTCCTGCTCGTCGCACCGGTCGCGGTGCTGCCGAGTGGTGAGAACAACTAACTATCTGAGGGAGCATTCGTGTCATACGTACTGATCGGATTCGTCGTTCTCATTCTGATCGTTCTCGCCCGCTCGGTGAAAGTCGTCCCGCAGAAACAGGTGAAGATCATCGAGCGGCTCGGAAGGTTTCATCTACAGGCGCAGCCCGGCCTCAACCTGATTCTGCCGTTCATCGACTCGGTCCGCGCATCGCACGATCTGCGCGAACGAATCACGCGAATCGAGCCGCAGCCCGTCATCACCCGCGACAACGTGACGATGGAAGTGGACGCGGTGATCTACTACCTGCTCGTCGATCCCGTCCGCGCGACGTACGAGGTGCAGAATCTGGAGATGGGGATCGAGCAGCTCACTCTCTCCGCGCTGCGGAACACGATCGGCTCACTCGATCTCGATCACACACTCACTTCACGGGACGAGATAAACTCGCAGCTCCGCGCGGCGCTCGACGCAGCAACCCAGCAGTGGGGAGTCAAGGTGGTGCGCGTCGAGCTCAAGAACATCGATCCGCCGGAAGAGATAAAGCTCACGATGGAGAAGCAGATGACTGCCGAGCGTTCTCGGCGGGCAGTGGTGACGACGGCGGAAGGAGAAAAAGCATCGGCGATTCTTCGCGCCGAGGGGCTAAAGCAGTCGGCGATCGTGAACGCGGAAGGCGAGAAACAGTCGGCGATTTTACACTCGGAGGGTCAGGCGCAGGCGAGACTGGCGGTGGCGCAAGCGGAAGCGCAGGCGCTGCAGGTGATCGCGAAAGGCTTGGGCGCTGAGGGCAATCCAGCGCGCTATCTGATTGCGAAGGGATATCTTGAGTCACTCACCGCAATCGGCGCGAATGCGCAGAAGACGGTTTTTCTGCCCTACGATGCGAGCGCGGCGATGTCGGCAATCGGCTCCATCAAGGAGCTTTGGAACGTGCCGGGCACCGATGGGGGCGCAGCAAAGGCTCCATCGCCTCCAATGCTCGGCAACCCATCATAGAATAGCGGCGCATGCGATCAATCGCGTGAGCCCCGCGATTCAGTCAAGGTCGGCCTGTTTGGACGGCTATCCGACCGCTGCTGTCGATTCAGCTGTCGGCTGACAGAAACGAGCGCCCGCAGGATCTTTGTACCTCGCTTCTACGTCATCCGACGTATGGTGCCGAAAACGTCCTCCTCCTAGCCTCCGCTGCACCAGATCTCGCTCGACTCGGATCATCCAACGCGGAGATTGAAATGCACTTAACTCGAAACGCCGTCTTGATCCTGGGGGGTGCCCTTTTCGTAGTCTTCGGAAAGGCGGTCACTGCCCAAACCTCCTTTTCCGAGGTGCGCTTGCAGATCGGGGCGCGCGTTCGCGTCAGTTCATCGACATCCGGCCGCCTCGGTTCGGCATGGGTGGGGACGGTACTTGCCCAGCATGGGGACACACTCTTGTTCCAACCGGAAGGAACGCAGGACTCCCTCACGCTAGCGCTCGGATCAACCACGCAGCTCGAGGTAAGTTCGGGTACACATTCACACGTCGGTCAAGGCATGGGTCTGGGCTTTCTCGCGGGCGCTTCGATCGGCGCACTCTTGGGCGTGACGACTTACACGCCCAGCAACTGCTTCGTATTGTGTGGTCCCGGAGTAGCCGCGGCGGCGGATGGGCTCGCCGGAGGTCTGCTCGGAACGATTGTGGGCGGTTTCATGGGCGCGAGGCACACTGAAAATTGGGAGCGAGTCCCGGTGACAGCGGATCGGGTAGGTGTCCGTATCGCACCATGGGGCAAGGCTGGTCTCATGGTGTCTGCGACTTTCTAGAGTGGCTGCGGTGGTGCGTAAGGTGTTTCACTGCCGCAAGCCGCTTCATTATTCATAAGCGCGTCAGAGGCAGGTTCGCCGAAGCGATTTCGGGAGGCTTCCATGCTGATTCGGTCGCACGCCGATCCCGCTGAGGGCGTGGAAATAACTGTTCACTCGGACCGCGGGCGACATGGCCGCGGGAACAGAAGGTTGGATCGATGACCAGAGCGGGTCCGTCCTTTCCGGCACCAAACCGGTGCGAGATTGTCCTGTTCCATTCTCTCCTTGGGTTGAGACCCGTGGTATTACAGTGGGCCGCGGACCTTCGAGCAATAGGCCACGTCGTTCACGCCCCCGATCTATACGACGGCGAAGTGTTCGATACGATGACGCGCGCGGCGGAGTGGCTTCAACCGATCGGCTTCGACGGCGTGCTTGCGCGCGCCGCCGCAGCCGTCTCAACGTTACCACGCGAGGTCGTGTACGCTGGCTTCTCGAATGGTGGCGCGTGCGCCGAGCTCCTGGCGGAGACGCGCGAAGGAGCGCGCGGCGCGATCTTGATGCATGCCCCGCTACCGATTCGCGTTATCCGACGAGCGATCTGGCCGGCCGGTGTTCCTGTGCAGGTGCACTTTTCCCAAAGGGACCCGCTGCGTAGTCAGGCGGTGATTGAGACGCTCGGCGCCCACGTTCGCGCCGCGCCCGCGGAGTTTCAGGATTTCACATACGCCGGCGGCGGACACCTGTTCTCCGATCCCGGCCAGAGCGGATACGACGCTGCTTCCGCAATGCTGATGTGGACACGCGTCACCGATTTCCTCGAGCGCATTGCGCGGCCGCCGACTGAGTCAGGGATATTGACTAAAGAGGTGCAGTAGGCCCGAGATTGGCGGAGCGGCGCGGCGTGGTTGTCCAGATTTGAGCCAGGTGGTAGCAAAGAGGTAACGCTTGAACTTTAAGGGAAATGAAATGACAACCCGTAGCGCGGGGCATTTTCTTTGGCTCGCTCGCGATCGCTTTGGCGGCCCGTGCACCCGCGTCCTGGGTAGCACTGGGCGCGATCATCGTGCAATCGCCTGGGTTTCATTTGTAGCGCGTCCCCATCTGTCTCCAGGCGCCTTCATGTAATGCCTGAAGAAATACGGCCAGGGAATGACGAGCGGAACCAGAATGACGCCGACTGAGCAATCCCTGAGCGTTTCAGCTGTGTCCGCGTCGAGCTGACCGCTTCGCCACAGAGGGATGCCGATCGCAACAACCCAGATTGTCTTCCAGAGCCATTCGAAGAGGAGCGCGGGGAGAAGCTTCAGCGGATACCGGAGACCCATAGCCATTAGGAGCGCGAGTGCCGCGAGGAGCGAGTCTGCCACTCCGTGCATCATGTCAGCCCAAGGTTTGTGATTGAGCAGGATCGGCCAGATCGAAGTCGAGAGGAAGACAAAAATCAGCAGGTAAAGCGCTCGCATCAGATACAGCCGAAATGTGGTCACTTCTTCGCGCACGGCATTACCCTCCGAATTGAAAACGTATCTAGTTGTTCGCCAAACGGCTGGTTGGGGTGGGAAGTTTCAATGGCGTTGAGCGGGACAGCCCGCCGGTTTGACCGGTTGCCCTGACATCAACGGACCCCTCGACGATCATCCAGGCTTGCCCGTATAGTGTAGGGGACTATACTACAGCTATGTCACACACCATCCGGAATAAGAGGAATCTCGCCAAGCGGGTCGCCCGTATCCGCGGTCAGATCGACGCCGTTGCGCGGGCACTGGATGGTGAGGCCGAGTGCGGCGAGGTCCTTCGCCTGATTGCCTCCGCACGAGGCGCGATGAACGGACTGATGGCGGAGGTGCTCGAGGACCACATCCGATCTCACGCCTTTCGCGGGGCGAAACCGAAGTCCGACGACGCTCAGGCAGCCGACGAATTCGTCGAAGTCGTCCGCTCGTACCTCAAGTAGGCCGAGTCGCCGTCCGATGAAGCTGCGCTCGGTGTTCTTCCACAAGGTGATCCGATGAAGGTGACCGACAGCGCCCGTGAAGTTCCGGACCTCGAAGAAGCGGCAGCGGAGCGTCTGACGCCGCCCGTGCATGCGGATCACCGCGAGGCCCATCAGGACCCTCATGAGCATGACCACGAGGACAATGACGGCCACGAGCATTCCGAGACAGTCGAACGCCGCGAGCTTGCGCGAATCGCGTTCGTAGTCCTGGCCGCTGTCGCGGTCTGGTTCCGAGTCTGGGAGCCCCTCGGGCGCGTCAGCGTCATCGGGTTGATAGGAATGATCGTTGGTGGATGGCCCATCCTGGCCGAGGCATGGGAGAACATCCGCGAGCGCCGGATGACGATGGAGCTCTCGATGACGATAGCGCTCCTTTCGGCACTCGTTATCGGCGAGTTCTTCACCGCGCTCGTGATCACGGCTTTTGTGCTCGCTGCTGAAATTCTGGAGGGTTTGACCGTCGGGCGGGGCCGCCGGGCAATTCGAGAGCTGCTCGATTTTCTACCCCCTACGGCAACCGTGCGGCGAACTGGCGGACCGCGCGAGATCCCGCTCAGCCAAGTCAAGGTGGGCGACATTGTTCTCGTCGAGCCAGGTGAACGCATTGCGGTCGACGGTGAGGTGCGGAGTGGACACTCATTCGTGGATCAGGCAACGATCACCGGTGAGTCGACGCCGGTCGAGAAATTGACTGGCGCCACAGTGTTCGCCGGCACCATCAACCAGGCGGGCGCGCTCGAGATCAGCGCCCAACGGTTAGGACGCGACACAAGCTTCGGCAAGATCATCGAGACCGTCGAGAAGGCCGAAAGGTCACGCGCGCCGGTGCAGAAGACGGCTGACCGGTACGCCGGCTATCTGGTGTACTTCGCCCTCGCCTGCGCGGCACTTACGTTCGCAATCACGCGCGACGCCCGCTCCACGATCTCCGTGATCATCGTGGCAGGTGCGTGCGGCATCGCCGCGGGTACCCCACTGGCAGTTCTCGGCGCGATAGGCCGCGCGGCACGGACCGGCGCCATCATCAAAGGTGGACGCTACCTCGAAGCGCTGTGGGTCGTGGACACCGTTGCGTTCGACAAGACCGGCACCATCACCGTGGGAACACCCGAGGTTCGCGAGATTCGTCCGGCAAATGGTGTAACGCAACAGGAGGTGCTCGAAGCAGCAGCGATCGCTGAGCGCCGTTCCGAACATCCGCTGGGTGCCGCGATCGTGCAGCGCGCCGAGGCGCTCGGACTTTCGCGCATCGAGCCTGACTCCTTCGACTACACCCCTGGTCGCGGAGTCGTGGCGAGAGTAGCTGGAGAAATCATTCTCGCGGGGAATCGCGCCCTTTTGGTCGAACACGGCATCGCAGATGGTGCATCAGGCCCAGCCAGGCTCGTGGACAGCCGCGCCGCGCTATCGGAGGTCGCAATTGCCCGAAACGGTCGGTTCCTGGGGAGCGTCCTGATCGCAGATGCCCTGCGCCCCGAGGCGGCGGCCGCTGTGCGCACACTCAAGGCGATGAACATCCGGACCGTCCTGTTGACCGGCGACGCTCGCACTGTCGCGGACGCCATTGGCGCCGAGGCTGGTGTAGACGAAGTCAAGTCGGAGCTGTTGCCAGCGGAGAAAGTGGATGCGGTCCGCCAGCTTGCCTCCAGTGCTCGCATCGTGGCGATGGTCGGCGATGGCGTAAACGATGCGCCCGCGCTCGTGCAAGCGTCGGTCGGTATTGCCATGGGCTCGGGAACCGACGTAGCCCGCGAAAGTGCCGACATAGTGCTCCTCGGGAACAACCTATCGAAGTTCGTGGACACCGTCCGCATCGCCCGACGTGCGCGAGGGATCATTCGCTTCAACTTTGCCGGAACGCTCGTGGTCGATGCGATCGGAGTCGGACTTGCGGCGTTCGGACTCTTGAACCCCTTACTCGCGGCATTCATCCACGTCTCCTCGGAGCTCACCTTCATTCTCAACTCGGCTCGACTGCTTCCTCGACCAGATCGCGCTTTCGCTCCCGCGCCCGCCAGCCGTACCGGCTGATGGTCTGCGGATCGACGGAGTGCGGGCGGCCGAAAACCTACAGCCGCCGAAGGAGGTGATTTATCAGACCGATCGATAAGAACGCAGAACCACGCTGGCCTGCCGCTCTTGCGATCTTTGCTGCCGCGTTCCTGCCCTTCGCCCTCCCACGCTCCCTCAGTCTAGCGCCACCGTGGGCACTCACGCCGGCGAACGTGGTCCTGCTGGTTGCCGCAATACTCTGTCACCGGCATGGCCGCCAGAAGCTGAACGCAGCCCTGAGCTACGCCAATCTCGGCCTGCTGACTCTCGAGATGCTCTATAGTCTCGTGACGCTTGTTCTTGCTTTACCTGCCCACGCGTTAGTCGCGCACGACCTTTTGAAGTCAGCTGCAATTATCTGGATCGCCAACGTGATCGTGTTTGCGGCGTGGTACTGGCGACTTGACGCAGGCGGTCCCCACGCGCGGGATCAGCTCGACGCCCACTTGAAGGGCGCTTTCCTCTTTCCGCAGATGGCAGTCATGGAGCCTGGAACCAACGGGCTGTCGGTCGCGCAGGCGGAGGGTTGGCGGCCCGGCTTCGTGGACTACCTCGCTCTATCCTTCTACACGTGCACGGCGTTCTCACCGACCGATGTGCCGGTACTGTCGCGCTGGGCGAAACTCATGATGATGGTGCAGGCCGTGATTTCGTTTGGGACCGTGCTCATTCTGGCAGCGCGGGCAGTCAACATTTTCTGATGACGCACTTTTTGCAATGCTGGGAGCGTTGAGGTAGGGCGACTCCCGGAATGCCTACTGTCGTCGTCGCGCAAGTAGAATCGCGGGGCCGTCGAAGTACTGGCGCCGGTTCGCCAAACCTGCTCGATCCAATACCATCCTAAGACATGACAGTGCCCACTGAGAAGAACGCCCGGCAAACCCACCGCCGCGCTGGCAAGCGAGAGAAACGCAAGCCGGTTACAGCGCGCGAATTCTGGAAGAGTATTGGTCCTGGCATCGTCACCGGTGCGGCAGATGACGATCCGTCCGGCATCGCCACCTATTCGATTGCCGGCGCGCAGTACGGAACCTCTCTTCTATGGACTGCGCTCTTTACATGGCCGCTCATGTTCGCGGTCCAGACGATGTGCGCTCGGATCGGTATGGTTACGGGTCGGGGGCTTGCCGGCGCGCTACGCCACAAGTTTCCGCGCCCCGTCCTTCTTCTTGCCGCGTGCCTGCTGTTCGTAGCGAACACAATCAACGTCGGCGCCGACTTGACCGGTATGGCGGACGCGGCGGAACTACTAACAGGCATCAGCTCGCATATCTGGGTAATTCTCATCGGCGTGGCAATCGCGGCCGCTACAATCCGCTTGCGGTACGCAACTATTGCGGGGGGTCTCAAGTGGCTTGCCCTCGTACTGGTAGCGTACGCGCTAACAGCGTTCTACGTGGGTCCCAAATGGTCGCTCGTGGCGCATGACACGTTTGTCCCCCGCATCCCGAAACTCGGCGGAGCGTGGGCGACCCTGGTCGCAATCCTCGGCACGACGATCAGTCCATATCTCTTCTTCTGGCAGGCGTCACAGGAGGTTGAGGAGGAAAAATCGCTGGGCCGGAGGCGTATTGCCGACCGGGTCGGAGCGGAGCTCTACGAGATCAACACTCGGAAGATCGACATCGGCATCGGCACGTTCTTCTCGAACGCCGCAATGTTTTTCATCATTCTTACGACTGCGCTGACCCTCCACAGCGCCGGGATGACAAAGCTGGAGACTTCACGGCAAGTGGCCGAAGCACTCACTCCGCTTGCGGGCCGGTTTGCTTCGCTACTCTACACTGTCGGACTCCTTGGCACGGGTCTCTTGGCCATCCCCACGTTGGCCGGAGCGGGTGCCTACGCTTTTGCGGAACTCTTCGGTTGGCGGCAAGGAATTGACGAGCGGTACAGCCGAGCGCCGGGGTTCTACGTTGTGTTCATCTGCTCGGTGGGTCTGGGCATCGCGCTCGATTTCGCCGGAATTAACCCGGTGTCGGCACTTTATTGGACCGCAGTCATCAATGGCCTGTTGGCCCCCTTTCTCCTGGTCGGCATCCTCATAGCCGCGTCGGACCGTGCATTGATGCATGGTCAGCCGAGCTCAATGACCGGTAGAGTGGTTGTTGGACTCACCACCGCCATCATGTTCGCGGCGGCAATCGGCATGTTCGTCTTCTGATTTCTAGCGGACCGCGATGTACTCGAAATGAACCGTGCCCTGCTGCCAGCGCGCGTTGAGCTTCAGCGCGGCCTGATTCCGCTTCGCTAAAGTGTTCTTCATGCGCAGGACGACGGAATCATCTCCAAATTGATGTTTCCGCTACGCGGGCCTGCTGCGTCCACCGTTCTTCGTTCACGCCGAAGACAATCAACCACAGTATGGTTGCGAGCGACCCGAGAACCCCGAGGGCCGCAATGTACGGGAACAGGAGATAGCCAAGCGGCGGCCACAGGAAGGCGAGCCAACCGATGCCTCCTGCCACCGACAACCAACCCAGAGCTCGCGGCAGGAACACGGATCTGATAACGAGGTAGCCTTGGAGCAGTGTGGAGAACCCGAAGAACAGCAGCGCGATCGCGGCACCGAGGTCATTCACCTTGAGAAACAGCAGCGCCACTGAGTTCAGCTGCTCGGCGTTGAATACATTGAGGTACTGCGATCCTCCGAGAACGAGTCCCGGGGCGAGATAAAAGAGCCGGCTCAGCGCTTTGATGCCGCAACCGACGACGCCAATGACCGCCGCCACCAGGGACACGCTCTTGCTGACTGGTTTGAGCAGCTCGTAGAGCAGGATCGTCATGACGATCTGCGACACCATCTCGATCATGTAGAGCGTGAAGCCAAGCCGAAATAGAGTGCCGTGCGACAGGATGTTGGCCGCCGTCGCGGAAGCGTCGCCGAAATTCACAAGACGCTCCGCTATGAAACCCTGCGCGATTATTCCGGTCACGACGGTGACGAGATACAACACGCCCGCGATGCGGGCCTTACGCTGAGGCGACATTTCCGCGAACCGGTACGTCATCGGCTTTTACTGCCGGGACAAATTCGAGGATATCACCCGGCTGGCACTGCAGCGCCTGGCAAATGGAATCGAGCGTCGAGAAGCGAACTGCGCGCGCCTTGCCAGTCTTCAGGATCGACAGGTTGGCGAGTGTGATTCCAATCCTCTCGGATAGCTCGGTGAGTGTGACTCGGCGTTGGTGAAGCACGTCATCGAGTCTGACGATAATTGGCATGATCAAACTGTCGCCGCGAGCTCGTCGCGCATGCGCGCGCCCTGATCGAAAACTCGCGCCAGCACGAAGAGAAGCAGTATCGCGAGCGATCGTGTCAGTGAGAAATTCCAGTCGATATCGAGTTTCTGCGTCCCCGCAGACGCTCTAGCAGCGACGATACCCACAACTATATGCATTAGCTCGAGTCCGAGGACCGCCCACGCGATGGTCTGCAGCCTGGCCGCGTTTTCCGCGACGAATGGCTCTCCGGCGTTTACGGTTTCAACGATCGCGAGGAGCCGAGTGAACACGACGTGCGTCAGCGGAACCGCGAGAATCCCGATCAACATGATGCCGCGCATGCCGAGGATGAGCGTTGCACTGTCCGGCGTGGGTCGCACGCCCAGAGCACGCATGACGGGGCCGCCCGCAACCAGACTGGCAATCAGGAGCGCGAAGATGAGGAAGCCCATCAGCACATTCAACTTCACAAGCGTGCGGAGCGCGGTTCGTGACATGGCCAGCGGCTTCGCGTAACGTTCGAGCGGAGAGTTCATTCTTGCTTCCGATCGGGTGGGGTTGTTATCGACTATCAATAACACAGTTATCGACTCTCGTCAATACTATATCGATATTCGATAATCAAGCTTTTAAGGCGAGGCCGGACGGCTGAATCTCTCCGAAGGGTTGAGGCTGAATCTCTTCGTGGGGTTGAGACGGAATCTCTTCGAGGGGTTGAGGCGGAGTCTCTTCGAGGGGTTGAGGGTGAATCTCTTCGAGGGGTTGAGGCTGAATCCCTCCGAATGATTGAGGCTGAATCTCTCCGAATGGCTGACGTTGCGTCACTCTTGACGACAATCCGTCCGCTGAAAGTCCGGGCCGTCACGCTGGCCCGCCCGTCACCAATCGTGAACTCGGCGCTTCCGCCCTTGTGGTTGCGCCCGGTAGGGCCGGGCTGTGCGGCGAAGTCCGTCTGAACAGTCCCCTTGAATGCCTCGAGCCTGAACTGGGCACCCGAGCTGCTCGGGACGGTAAGGCGAATCGTACCCGAGTGCGAATCAAAGTCGTAGATCCCTCCCGTAGCAACACGCCCGGCATATACAATGTCGCCGCTCGCCGTTTCGGCGCGGATGTCGTTCGCCCGCAGGCCGGTCAACCTGATGGTTCCGCTGATGGTCGTCGCTTCGAGGCGTCCCGAGACATTTTCGGCGCGTACATTCCCGCTCACACTCTGGGCGCGGAGCTCTCCGGAAAGCTGGGATGCCCTCACCGAGCCCGACACGGATTCGAGGGCGATCTGTCTTCTGCCCCCGCTGACGTCGATGGCGCCGCCGACGGTTGTCGCAGAAATCTCGCCCTGCGACCCGCTGGCCGTAACGTTGCCAGAGACGGCCTGCAGCCTGAGGCGAGTCCCCCGAGGAACCGACACATCGTAGCTCGCGTCCCCCCGAGGCCTGCCACGTTCCCCTTCTGACTCCACCCGAAGAGTGAGCCTGGAGGGAGTGGAGCTAAAGCGCAAGACACCGCTTTCCGTCGACGCCTGAATGCTCACGTCGGGCAAATCCCATCCGCGGACCGTGATCCTTCCCGACCCGAGTGAAAGATCGACCGTGCCTCGTAGATCGAGACGTACAGTCGTATCGAGTCGCGCCCGGTCCTGCCCCATTACAGGAAGTGGAAGCGCCAGACCGAGGATGACGGTAGCGACAAGCTGAGCGATCTTCATAACATTTCCGGTCAGGTGTTGGATCGCAGCAGCGCCACCCTCCGCAGAAGCTCGACCTTCATGTCGAGTGCCCGCGAGACCTGATCGCCAAGCGCGGGGCTCCCCGGATCCTCTTGCAGGGCCGCCCTGATCTGGGCGATCTCGGAATCAATAATCCGCAGATTCTTTTCGATCACGGCGGCGGTCGAAGCGTCTAGCTCGCTCTTCCGCCGCCGCCTCATCGCCTGAAGCATGTTGATTTCCTTGTCGTACACCACCTCGTCCGGGGAGCGCGTGACCTGCGGGGTGGATGTTGTCGCGACCGTCAGCGACGAGGACGGCGAACCAGGCGGACGAGTGGGGCCCGAGGACTCCGAAGCGATTTGCTGGCGCCCCACCGACGGGGCGCGAATTCCCCGGTCACCCCGAGGTGTCGCACTCGCCGAGAGTTGTCGGGTGGCAGTATCAGTCACGACGTGGGACGCTCGAGGCGGTCCGAACCGGCGCACAGTAAGAAGATAGGTAGTTCCAGCCGTCACCATGACGAGCGCAGCCGCGGCCAGACCCATCCACGCCGGCCCCCAAGGTTTTTCGCGGCGCTCGGCTAACGCGATTGCCGCCGGAGTTGTGGACAGCGGCGCCTCGGCTGAAGGAAGGAGCGGTTCGCTAACCGGCACCGGCGACTCACTGGTCGGCGGTGAGACCTGACTTGTCGGGAGTGCCAGCTCACTTGTCGGGAATGCCAGCTCACTTCTCGGGAATGGCAGCTCACTTCTCGGCGGTGACGGCTCCATTAACGGAAGCGGGGCGCTTGCCAATACCGGTGGCTCGCTCGACGCCATTAACGGCTCGCTTTGCGGCACAGACTCCGAAGTGATCGCGGGCGCTCCGATGGCATGCGCGACTTCGGGCCAGAGATCGCGTTCGGGAACGAGAGCGGGCAGAACGGCGGCTTCACGCTCAAGGTTCCGAAGGGCTCGCGCGCGACCGGCGCATCGCGCGCACTCATCGAGGTGCTCGTCGATGGACTTGCGAACCCACGCATCCAAAGTCTCGTCGAGGTAGTCGTCTAGAGTCGCATCGACCGCATCACACGTCAGGTTGAATGTCGTCATCCTGCGAGTGTCTCTATCAGCAGAGACCGTGCGCGGCGTAATTGCGCTTTGCTCTTGCCAACCGTGATGCCGAAAATTTCCGCGATCTCCTCGTGCTTGTAGCGTTCTACGTCGTGGAGCACGAAAATTCTCCGTGGGTCTTCTGGCAGCGCGTCGATCGCCTGAGAGAGATCCGGTCTCTCGGCGTCGTCCGGAGCGGCGCCAACATCGTTCGACCGTTCGGCGGGCGAGCCTTGCCGCTCGATTCTGGTGGCGGCCTCTCCCTCCAGTTTCCGCGCGTTCAGCGCGACGTCGATCGCCAGCCGGTGGAGCCAGGGGCCGTGCGCGGTCTCCCCCCTTAACTCGGGTAGCTGCTGCCATGTTCTCACAAAAACCTCCCGCGTCAACTCTTCCCCCTGTTTGCGACTTCCAGACAGGCGTGTGCAGACCGAGTATACGCGAATGACGTACCTCCGGAACAGCCGCTCGAAGGCCTGGTGGTCTCCGTCCGCCGCGAGGGCCACGTCGGTAAAATCGCTCATCAGGCGCGGAACCGCCGCCGACTACGTCTGGCCAACTCGATCATCGCCTTTTTCTATGGAGATTGCGTGCCGGATGGGCGGCAAAGGCTTGAAGCGGCGCGAAATAATTGCGTCTGCCGACAGCATCGCCGGGGCTTAGGGAAGCTTCCCGCCTACGCGTTTCAAGTTGGCTGATTAAGCCTTTCGGTGTTCCTCGGAAGAGTAAGTGTGAAGCGTGCCCCTTGCCCTACGGTGCTCTCTACAGTGATATCGCCTTTCATCGCCCGGGCGAGGTCGCGGCTTAACGCTAATCCTAGCCCGATGCCGCCCTCTCGATCGGCCAGTCCCTCCTTCAGTTGAATGAACGGGCCGAAGATGGCGTCCAGTTTCTCCGTGGCAATGCCTAGCCCGGTGTCACTGATGCTTAGATTCACGGCGTCACCCATTGCGGCACACTCGGCGCCGATGTGCCCTCCCGCTGGCGTAAACTTGATGGCGTTGGAGAGCAGGTTCACCAGAATCTGAGTTACTTTTTCCGGATCCGCGCGCGCAACGATGCTGGGGTCGCCTGAGATCCCATCGAAGCACAGCCCTTGCTGCGCGATGAGTGGCTCGACCAGCTCAATGCCGCGCCTGAGCGCGTCCCAACCGTTGACGTCGCTCACAGCGTAAACCACACTGCCGGTTCCGAGTCGCGCGAAGTTGAGGATTTCGGTGATGAGAGCAGCCAGGTGCTGCTGATTGGTTCTCACGCGCGCGAAATCAGCGTGCTGATTCTCGGTCACGGGCCCCCGCAGGCCCATGTCGAGGAGATCGATGTAGCCACCTATCGCATTGAGTGGCGTGCGCAGCTCGTGGCTCATCGCGCGGAGAAACGCTGTCTTCGCGATGTTCGCGGTTTCTGCATCGTCGGCGAGCCGGCGTTCGCGCAGGGCGCCCAGGAGCATCTGCTCCGCAACCTGCCGCTGAAGAACCAGGACAGCGTCGGATGGGCTTGACTCGCGAATCTCGATGCCGAGTCCCTCTGGTTGTCCGTCGGCGGCAATCACGGGCCAGACACTGCATTGCCAGTGGCTCGCCCTCTCACTCGAGGCGTCGATGCGTTCGTCCATTAGCTCGACGCCCTCACGAAATGCTCGATCGAGAACTGAGGTCAGAGCCGGTCCTTCAGTCCCGGTGAACGCGCTGGCGACTGGTGCACCGACCGCGCCAGCAGTAGCGATCCCGGCCACGCGGCAGAAGGCGGAATTGGCGTAGACAAGCGTGTGCTCCGCGCCCCGTGTAACGGCAAATGGTCGCGGCGCTTGCTGCATGCAGCGCCGCAACGCTTCTTCGACGGAAAACTTGATCGCGCGCGGGCTAGCAGGCTGCTTTTTGGATTTCATTCCGCTATTTCTTTCGCTTTGCCCGGATCGGTTTCGCGCGCAAAGTGGGCACACCGGTGATTATTCCATCGTATTCCTGGAGTGGGCCACCGATGACCACTCCCGTGGCGGTGACCTCGTACGTCCTGAACTCATGGCTGTGGTCGCTTCCGCGCATCTTGATCACCGCCGTTACTCGCCGGAGCTCTCCCTTGATCTCGACGTACCGTTGGACGATGATCTCGTCGGTGATGAACGACACCTTCTCCGTTGTGAAGCGTGCCTCGGAAAATGCCTCGGAGACTTCCGCGGTCATGAATACGGTGACGCCGGTCGCCGTCAACGTTCCGACTAGGCGGTATAGCGACTCCCGGAAGTCGGCGCGAAAGGTCGGCGCGAGGGCGACCTCGAACCCGGACAGCGAGTCGATAACGACGCGCTTTGCCCCGAGGCGTTCCACGGCATCGAGAATCGCAAAGAGGGCCTCATCGACGGAGAGGTCGAGCGGACGGAGATAGATCAGCTCCAGCTTTCCCTCATCAATCATCTTCTCGATGTCGGGATTTCGACTCTTGGCACGAGCGAGGTAGGCTTCAGGGTACTCTTCGAAGACGGCGATTATTCCGGTCTCTCCCTTCGCCAATCCCGCCACCATGAATTGCGTCGCGACTGTTGACTTGCCGCTGCCGGCAGGTCCGGTGAGCATCACCGCGTCCCCGGCAAAGACTCCGCCGCCGATCATCTCATCCATCCCTGGCACACCCGTCGAAAGACGCTCGCGCTTGTGCAGCTTGCGTTTCGCCGCCTGCTCCGGGATACGCGGAAAGATCTGGAGCCCATTATTGGCAATTCTGAACGTGTGCAAACCTGGCATCGGCGCGCGGCCGCGCGTCTTCACCACCTGAAGCTTTCGAACGACTGAATTTCTGTCCGTCGCCTGCGATAGCCAGAGTATACCGTCGGCTACGGTGAAGACGGGATTTCGCTGCTCCTCTTCCGCGTACTCGCCGAGGAGGAAAGAGGTTACTTCCCAGGTCGTGAGGTGCAGTGCGAGCCGTTGAACAAACTGGTCCAGGTCGAACGATCTTTCCCGATCGGAGCTACCGTGGCGACCGTGGACCGTTCGAAATGAATCGACGACGACAATTCCCGGTTTGGCGCGCTCGATCTCACCAACGATCCGCTGCAGGACTTCTCCCAGGTCCCGTTCCAAGACCTCTGCGCTCAGATTGATGAATTGGATGGCGGATCCGGCCAGCTCTGGATTGAAGAAGCTGAACTGCCGCTGATATCGGAGCATCTTGAGTGTCGGCTCGCCGAGCACTGTGAAATAAAGGGCGGGTCGCTCTACAGTCGCATTGGCGAACATTATCTGGTGCGCCAGCGTTGTCTTCCCCGAACCGGGTCCGCCCGCGATCAGATTGAATGAGTATTCCGGCAATCCGCCGCCGAGCACGGTGTCGAGGCCGGGCACTCCGCTGGGAAGACTCCGAATTGCCGCTCTCTCTTTTGTGTTCATCCTTCCGTTCTCCTGATCGAGGAGCGCGTATCATCACCCGCGGATTCGGGGAAACTTTCCTCGATGAGTTTCATTGCCATGTCGTCTCCGATAAGTCGGCCAAGAAGCTCGATCAGGCCGGCGAGCATCGACTCGATAGCCTCGGCGGTTTGGGCAGCTCCATATGCGTCGATTGTCTCCGTCCCGGCCTCGACGTACGGCTCAGAGCGGGGCCGGAGCTGAATCTCCTCCAATAGCGGGTAATCGGACCGCGCCTGCGCCAGCGCGCGCGTGAAGAGAGCGTGACAGCCGTCGAGACCGATCCATCGCGAGAGGTCCTGATGGAGTTGGTTGCAAGCGTCGACGGCAGCATGCGCGGCCGTGCGGCTTCCCGCTGGTTCAGACCGGCGAACGTTGATCAAGCGGTGCGCGATTTGTCGAGCCGAGGGCTTGTCCCGCGGCGGCGTGTCCTTACCCGAGTCGGCTGTGTTAATCAAAGCTCGCGCCGAGGACGGGGCGCCAGCGCGAGCTATTGGCAGAACAAATGGAAAGGAAGAGCATGCGGGATCCGGTTTCAGGCTCGCCAGACGAATTATACAGCGAATACGTGCGATTCAACACTGCGCCTGCGCCGTTCGTTCCCTCATGCCCTCTTCCGGCTTCGAGGGCGGCAGGAGCAGGAGGAGAGAAGAGCGACCATGCACTCATCGGAGCTCTTGGCTATGGCGGTATTGGCTTCGTTCTGGGCGGCGTAATGGGATTGGTTCACCGCTCAGACAAGTGGATCCGGTGGCGCGGGATTGTTTTGTGTCGCGTGAAGGTGCGCGGGAAGCCTGTGCCGGCGACAGCGCTGCTGGTAACATTCGTCGTGAACCCGGTCATCGCCGTTTCCAACCTGGGCAAGCGCTACGGCCCGACCGTGGCTGTGGACGATGTCTCGCTCGAAGTGTTCGAGGGGGAAATCTTCGGACTGATAGGTCCGAACGGTGCCGGTAAGACGACCACGATGGAGTGCGTGGAGGGAAACCGGGTTCCCGACAAGGGAACGATTTCGGTGCTCGGCCTGGATCCAAGGAGGGATGCCAACGCGCTCCGGCAGCGGATTGGCGTGCAGCACCAGGAGGCTCACCTCCAGAAGCGGATCAAGGTCTGGGAGGCGGTGGACCTTTGGCGGTCGCTCTACGCCCGCGCGGTCGATGCCGACGCGCTGCTCGCCCGGCTTGGACTCGAAGCCAAGCGCAACGCCTGGTTCATGACGCTCTCGGGCGGTCAGAAACAGCGGCTCTTCATCGCGCTGGCACTCATTCACGAACCAGAGGTGGTGTTTCTCGACGAGCTCACTACCGGGCTCGACCCGCAAGCGCGACGCGCGATCTGGGCGCTCGTTACCGGAATCAGAGACCGGGGCACCACGGTGTTCCTCACGACACACCTCATGGAAGAGGCCGAGCGACTCTGTGACCGCGTGGCCATCATCGAGCACGGACGAATTATCGAGCTAGGCACGCCCGCCGACCTGGTAAAAAAGCACTGCCCCGAACGGACGGTGGTGTTCACGAGCGATGATGCCAATGTCGCTGAGCGGCTTCAGGGATTCGGCCCCGTCGAGCGCGTCGAGGGGAGCGGGGCGATCTACACGCTTCGCGGGGCGGGCGACGATTTCGTGACCGATGTGATCAACATAATTGCGCGCGAGGGCATCCGCGTGCGCGGCTTCCGTACCGAGATCCCCACGCTCGAGGACGTGTTCCTGAAACTGACCGGGCACGGGATCAGGGACTGACGATGCCACGCGCGTTCCTGCGAGGCTTCTGGAAGCTCACCTGGCTCGAGACCAAGATTTTCACGCGCGAACCGATGGGGTTCGTCGGGACGCTGGTTATGCCGCTGGTGGTGTTCGTCGCGTTGGGGCGAGCGTTCAGCGTGGGCAAACCTGTGGCCGCGCCGGAAGTCGACGTTCCCTTCAACGTGGCCATCTTCGCGGCGGTGCTGATCGCGATCAGCGCCGTACAGTCCCTGGTGGCAATCATTTCCATTTATAGGGAAGGAGGAATTCTCAAGCGCCTCCGCTCCACGCCACTTTCGCCGGTGACGATCATGGGCGCGCAGGTCGCCGTGAAGCTTGTCTTCACCGTGATCAGCCTCTCGCTGCTCATGCTCGCCGGCCGACGACTTTTTCCGGGCGTGATGGGCGTGAACGTGTTCAGCTTTACGGTGGCTGTCGTCCTCAGCACGTTCAGCATCCTCTCGCTCGGGTTCGTGCTCGCCAGCCTCGTGCCGACGGCGAGATTCGCCCAGCCGATTGGCGCGGCCGTGCTCTACCCCATGTTGGCACTGTCGGGGTTGTTCTTTCCAGTGGACCGGCTGCCGCGCGCGCTCAAGGCGCTCGCGTACCTGCTGCCGACCACACACGCCGTGGCGCTTCTCGAAGGCGTTTGGGACGGATCGGGTTGGGGCGCGCACTGGGTGAACGTCGTGGCGTTGCTTCTGCTGTTCGCTGCGTACACCGCGCTCTCTACGAGGGTCTTCCGCTGGGAGTGAATTTCGAGCCTCGCGACGCGCGGAGTACATCTCCTCACGAGGAAGCTCGTGGGTATGGAGCTAGCGGCTCAATTACGCTGTTGGCTTTCTCGCGCGCGCTGCACGAAGGAGTATTATCAGGTCCCCGAGCGAGGAAGCGATGATGTCGCATGAAGTCATCAAGGAACGACACCGCACAGGACGCATCGGCTGGCTGCGCGCCGCGGTGCTGGGCGCGAACGATGGCATCCTCTCGACGTCGAGCCTGGTGCTCGGCGTCGCAGCAGCGCATGCGACCCACAGCAACGTGTTGGTGGCAGGGGTCGCCGGCCTCGTAGCGGGTGCAATGTCGATGGCCGCGGGTGAGTACGTGTCCGTCCACTCGCAGGCAGACACCGAACGGGCCGAGCTCGAGCTCGAGCGCAGCGAACTAAAAGCGGATGATACGGGCGAGCAACAAGAGCTGACGGCAATCTACATCGCTCGTGGGCTCGATCCATCCCTCGCGACTCAGGTAGCCAAGCAGCTGATGGCCCACGATGCGTTGGGCGCGCACGCTCGCGACGAGCTCGGCATCTCCGAGACTTTTCGTGCGCGTCCGCTTCAGGCTGCGCTCACATCGGCTGGCAGCTTCGCTGTTGGAGCAGCGATGCCCCTTATCGTCACTGTCGTCGCCCCCGCTCCGGCTCTCATCACCCTTGTTGCGGGAACTTCCCTCGTGTTTCTGGCCATGCTCGGCGCGGTGGCCGCACGCGTGGGTGGGGCGGGCGTGACGAAGGGCGCACTTCGCGTGACGTTCTGGGGCGCGCTCGCCATGACGCTGACGGCGGGCGTCGGGTACTTGTTCGGGACGGTTGTATGAACGAGTTTACGCCCGCTCGGCGGTGATCAAGGCGTGATTGCGACCTTGAGCACTCCATCGCGCTGGTGCGCGAAGAGGTCGTAAGCCTCCTCGATCTGGTCGAGCTTGAAGCGATGGGTGACGAGCGGGCGCAGGTCAATCGCACCCGAGCCGACGACGCTCATCAAGCGCCGCATGCGCTCCTTGCCGCCGGGACACAGGGTGCTCACGATTTCGATGTCACCGAGGCCGGCATGAAAGGCTTCGAGCGGCATGGTCAACTTTCCCGAGTAGACTCCCAGGCTCGACAGCACTCCACCAGGCCGTAATACCTTGAGGCCCAGCTCGAAGGTCGACTGACTGCCAAGTGCTTCGATGGCCACATCGACACCGCGTCCGTTCGTGAGCTTCATGATTGCGGCGACGACGTCTTCCTTCTCGTAATCGATCACAACCTCCGCGCCTAGCCGACGGGAAATTTCTGCTCGGGAAGGCACGCTCTCGATCGCGAAGACGCGTGCCGCGCCCTTGAGACGCGCTCCGGCGGTTGCACAGAGACCGATAGGACCCTGCGCGAACACGGCTACGACGTCTCCGATTCGCACCTGCGCGCTCTCTGCGCCGCCGAACCCAGTGCTCATGATGTCCGGACACATCAGCACCTGTTCATCACTGAGATTTGAGGGGACGAGTGCCAGGTTCGCCATCGCATCGGGGATGCGGACAAACTCCGCCTGGCATCCGTCAATGGTGTTACCGAGCTTCCAGCCGCCAATTGCTTTTCCGCCGCACTGGGAACTCTTCCCGTCGAGGCAGGTCTCGCACTGCCCGCAGGGGGTAATTGCGCCCGTTATCACTCGCTGCCCAATCTCATATCCGGTGACGGCGGCTCCAAGTGCCGCGATGGTCCCGACGGGCTCGTGGCCGACGATGCGCCCCTCCGCGACTGGGTACTCGCCTTTCAGAATATGAATATCGGTTCCGCAGATCGTGGTGGTGGTGACGCGCAGCAGTGCGTCGGTCGGACCAATCTGGGGAATGGGTTTCTCCTGGAGCTCAATCTTCCCTGATCGGACAAAGACCGCAGCTTTCATTGTCCTGCGCGGAGCTGTTCGCACCGCTTCTACCGGGGCTCTCAGCGGGGTGTGTGCGGGACGCCTCGCCGCAGGTGCCCGCGAGGACATTCGCGGCGTTGCACCTCTCGCAATCACGTCAAGATCGGCCTTTCCGATTGGTCCCGCGGCGTCCAGCGCGATCTCCGCAGGGTTCCTGTGCCCGCTTATCGGATGGAGTTCCACCTGTGAGCCGCCTCTTGGGTTGTTCAAGAGACGCTACCAACGAGCTCGGGAGCGCCGGTCGCGGTCGAACGACGTCCCGAAATCTCTGAGGCGTGGATGGCAAAGACTACGCTCCGATGGGCAATCGGATCGCTTGGGGTCAGCGAGTCCGGGATCAGTCGGCGCAGCGCGGCGATTGCGCGATCGTAGTTCCAGGAGGCGGAAGGTGAATCTTGCGGGGAGAAGGGTCCTTTCACTACGACACTTTCCCAATCGAACAAGCCGGTTACCTCGTCCGTCTCGAATGCGCACCACTGGTTGTGCGCAAGCGTAACCAGCTTGGCGCCGGCACTAGTGCGACCGAAGATCCACGGCGCATCGTAGATGTAATGCACGGGCTCGATGTCCACTCGATCGTGGAAGGAATACGCGATCCGCCCAACCCGGTTACGCGCCAGTAGTGCCAGTGATTCGTTTCCGCGCAGAGCGCGGATGATCGGCTTCAAGTGGTTTGTCATGCCTTTGCAAGTGCAAGAACCACTCCGGCATCGCGTACAGTAGAGTCGGTCTCACGCGTAGAGCTTCAGGACCGAACGGTTTTGCGAGGTTCTTCGGGCTGAGACGCCCAGAGTCCGCTGGCTTCCATTTCTTTCCGGCAACAATGCTTGCGACCTCCCAAAAGAAAACGGAGCGCCTTTCGGCGCTCCGTTTCCTAACATTCAGCTCGGTGCAAATCAGGTGCAGACGATCGCGCCAGAGGAGTTGTTGCAGACCTTGGCTGACTGCGCGTGCGTAGCAGTCGCAGTCCAGGTGGGCGGATTCGTGCCCGACGGTGTGGCGTTCACGGTGACGTTCTGCGAAGGCGTAAAGCCCTGCGTTGAACCGTTACCCGAGAAGTACGCGCCGTTGTTGTCGGCGGCATACTGCTCTTCGTACGTCGCGAGGTTACGAAGGTCAGACTTCATGGCTGCGACATACGCCTTATCCTTCGTGTTGGCAAACTTCGGAATCGCGATCGCGGCAAGAATGCCGATGATGACGACTACGATCAAAAGCTCGATAAGAGTAAAACCCTTTTTATTGCTCATACTTGTCTCCTGTTGCGGTTGGACTGGACTGTGACAAACGCACGTCTCTACCCACTAAGACGTAAGACCCTATCCGAGGCAACCTGTAGGAAAGCAGGTTCCGGGCTCGGCGGCAACATGTTGTGGGAGAAGGAGTTAGCAATTGGCGGTATTTTGGCGGAGGTAGAATCCGTTGCATTTTGCAATAGCCAATGCAAAAGGCGACAGGAAAATTGCATCCAGATGACAGTTGAGCCTCGGGCCAGCGACGGATTTCACCGCCCCTTCTAAGTAGACATCATTTTCCGAAGACGCTGGGGCTCTTCGCCCAGCCATTCCGGGTGCGTGGCGGTGGAATCGAAGATCGAGCTCGTCTTGAACGGTTCGAACTCCCCGCGTGCGGCGGCCGCCCTCGTCCTGGAGAGAAGCGCCTCTCTCTGCGGCACGCTCGACGGGCGGAAGGTGCGCGCGGCCTCCACGGCCTGCTCGAGTATTTCTATGCTGTCGCACCCGGTGATGACCACGGACGTCGGCAGACTCAGCGCGTAGTGCAAGCACTCTACCGGTGTCACTGTGCCCGACTTCAGGATGATCCCGTTGCCCATGCTCTTCATGCCGAGGACGCCGATGTTCTGCTTTACCAGCACAGGGAGTACGAGCTTCTCGAAGCTGCGGTAGTGAGCATCCATCACGTTGAGCGGGATTTGAACCGTGTCGAAGGAGAATCCGTTTTCCTTCGCGACCTCGAGCGCGTGCAGGTGTATTCGCGGATCCTTGTGGCCGGTGAAGCCGATGTATCGAAGCTTGCCGGCCCTGCGCGCCTCGATGAGTGCGGCGTTCGCACCTTCTGAATCGAAGATTCGATGTGGATCGTCGAAGCGGATAACCTCGTGATGCTGGACCAAGTCGATCCGATCCGTTTGCAGACGCCGTAGCGACTCGTCCAATTGTCGCGTCGCCTCTCGTTTGGAGCGGCCGTCGATCTTCGTCATCAGGAACGCTCTGTCCCGGTATCCGTCGCGAAGCGCTCGGCCCATTCGAATCTCGCTAGCTCCCTCGTTGTAATCCCACGAGTTGTCCATGAAGGTGATCCCGTGATCGATCGCGCTGCGAACGAGACGAAAGCCCAGCTGCTCGTCTACGTGCGGCAGGCCGAGATGCCAGCCTCCGAGTCCAATCGGAGAAACGCGTTCACCGGTTTTTCCGAGCGCACGGTAGTGAGTGATGGGGTCGATCGCTTTCTCAGGCACTCCGCTCTCTTCCTGCCGAAGGTGCTTCAGCCCGCTCGCCCATGACTGGCCTCACGTCGTATGCTAACGTCTTCTGACGCCCCTGCTATTCAGCCTACTCGAGGGGGCGGGAGAATACGCTCGCGTAAGCCGCCCTCGGCTGATCGCTAAGGCGTTTTGCGACGCCAGTCAATGCATTTGAGACCGTGAGAGTGCCTTCAGCGATTGACCCCGCATATCGGTGATGGCGCGGCAGCGACGAATCGCCCTTTTCGCGGTTGCCTACTCTCGTCCGGCTCCCGCCCGCGTGCAATGGTCTGAACGATCTGACTACGTCGCTCCCGGTACATGAAGTAGATTGAATCATACGCTCAAGGGAAAAAGTGACGAGAGAATTCGAGTTCGTAGATGAAGGGCGCACGTTTTTTTGTTCGGTCGAGGTCCCCCGCCAGCAGGGGATGGCGCCGTGGTGGTGGTTCCGTCTCGACACCGAAGAGAGCACGCGCTACGCTCCGTTCGAGGCTTCGCCGAGCGACACCAGGGAATCCGTTCGGAAACGCATAATCGCGTATTATGCGGAGCTGCTCGCGATCCAGGCGCGGCCCGTCCATCAGCGGCCGGCCTGGCGCAAGCCTGAACAGCCCGTTGCAGCTGCGGGAGGCCCTCCGGCCGGGCCCATATCCATCTGACTCGCCAGTCGGCCTGAATCGCCAGTCGGCCTGAATCGCCAGTCGGCCTGAAGGCATTGACGCGTTCTCGAGACGGAAACATTCTAGTGATCTCGAGAACCCACCCATCAGGAGACATATGCGCTCTCACTCGCTGAACAAGTGCTTACAGTTTTGCCTGCTACTCGCTCTGGCCACGTCGCTTTTCGTCTCGCCCAGTAGGTCCTTCGGACAGGGGAAATCTGCCGCCTCTCCGGCGTCGATGTCGCCGGATCTTCAGGCAGCGCGAGCCGCTCTCGCGAAATACAGCGACCCATTCGTCGCGGTCAGGGACGGATATTTCTCGACGCTCGCCTGCATGGACTTTCCGAATGGTGTAGCCGATGGGTCGATGGACTACCCGCCAGGAGCAATGGGTGTTCACTTTCTGAACCGGGCGAACATTGGCCCCAAGCTCGATCCCGCCAAGCCCCAAGTTCTGATTTATGAGCCGGTAGGAGACAAGCTGGTGCTGGCCGGCGCAGAATGGTTTGTTCCCGTTGCCGCTGCCGGTGGCTCAGCGGCGAACATTTTCGGTCAAACGCTCGCCGGCCCGATGGATGGACACGAGCCGATCATGCCCACCAGCCTTCGCCACTACGACCTGCATGTCTGGTTGTGGAAAGACAATCCGCGCGGAGTGTTCACCTCCACCAATGCGTCGCTGAAGTGCAGGCCCGGGTCACCCTACACGATAGCCGTCGGTGCGCATCATCATCATTAGGTGAGCATCTCGAAGACAGCATAGCCACTGCGCCTGCACGACCGAGATCGTGCAGTCGCGTTGGTGCCTGGGCTCGTGTTCTCGTGGAAGCGGCGCCGGAGCGACGAGGCAGAACGATGAAACGATCGCTGCTGTGCTGCGTCCTGTTAGTGGGCGCGTCACGGCCATCACGCAGATAGCAAGGTTGCAGACGCGCACGAGCGGCGCAATGCGGTTTGGGGTCGCTTATCGACGGCAGACTGGGTAAGTTTAGAGCAGTTAAGCAAGTGATGAGATGCGGGAGTTTCCCACCAGCCCGCACTCTCGATCTGCCTCGATTACGAGGCAGCATCCCGGCGCTACTGGCGACGCCTATCCTCCGCCAAGGTGCGCATGAAAGACTCTCCAATTGCCGTTTCCGGCTTGCCGGGTGACCTCGTATCGAAAGACGACGAAGGACTTTTTGCGTTCATAAACACGCTCCGGCTCTCCGTAAAGGCGAAGGTGGCAGAAGAACAGCTTCACGGACTCCCTCTTTCTGAAATCGTTGTTCAGGTGCGCGAGATGGTGCGCCAGGCTGAGCGCGATGCGCAGCAGCCGCATGCCTTTCCTTCCCAGGCGTACCGCGCGATCTCCCGACAGGCCATCGCATGGTGCGTCGAAGCGTATCGGCCGCTGCTCGTCACTGGCGCGGACGTTTTGCCTCTCCCTGCCGGTGAGCCCAGTCCACAGCCGTTGGCACTCACGCTCGCCCCTGCTGGCGGATCCCCAAACCGTCATCCAGCTCAGTCGCCAAATAGTCGAGGACTACCATGAACAACTACAAGGGGCTCTCAGCGGACGACAAGCACAAAATCGTCTCCGCTCTCAAAGCTCGCGGTGCGGCAAGGTAACTCGATGAAGGCTCCCATAACGAACGGAAAAAAGCTGATCCTCGACCGCCGTACTCCTGACACCCCTAGAGTGTCCACAGGGGTCGGACAGACCGACGCGTTGCTGACAACGGGCGCTCTCCAGAGCGCGATTTTCAACAGCGCCAACTTCTCGAGCATCGCCACCGATGCAAAGGGCGTCATCCAGATCTTCAACGTCGGCGCCGAGCGTATGCTCGGGTACACCGCCATTGACGTGGTCAACAAGATCACGCCGGCGGATATTTCCGACCCGCAGGAAGTCATCGTCAGGGCCAAGGCGCTCAGTATCGAGCTCGGAACCAAAATCGCTCCCGGCTTCGAGGCGCTGGTGTTCAAGGCCTCGCGCGGAATCGAGGACATCTACGAGCTGACTTACATCAGGAAAGACGGGAGCCGTTTCCCCGCGGTCGTCTCGGTAACGGCGTTGCGCGATGCGCAGGACACTATCATCGGTTATCTGCTGATCGGCACCGACAACACTGCTCGGAAACAGGCGGAAGAAGCGTTGCTCAAGGCCGGAGCCCTGCAAAGCGCGATTTTCAGCAGCGCCAATTTCTCGAGCATCGCCACGGACGCGAAGGGCGTCATCCAGATCTTCAACGTCGGTGCCGAACGCATGCTGGGCTACACCGCCGCCGAAGTGATGAACAAGATCACACCCGCCGACATCTCGGATCCGCAAGAGGTAATAGCGCGCGCGCGGGCGCTCAGCGTCGAGCTCAGCACGACCATTACGCCGGGATTTGAAGCATTGGTCTTCAAGGCCTCGCGCGGTATCGAGGACATCTACGAGCTGACTTACATCAGGAAAGACGGGAGCCGCTTCCCGGCGGTCGTCTCGGTGACGGCGCTGCGCGATGCGCAGGATGCCATCATCGGGTACCTGCTGATCGGAACCGACAATACCGCGCGCAAGCAGATCGAGGAGGAGCGCATGAAGCTCGATCAACGCCTCCGCGATCAGCATTTCTACAACCGCTCCCTGCTGGAATCGAACATCGATGCGCTGATGACCACGGATCCACGTGGTATCATCACCGACATCAACAAGCAGATGGAGGCTCTCACCGGCTGTACGCGTGATGAGCTGATCGGCGCGCCGTTCAAGAACTACTTCACCGACTCGAACCGCGCCGAGGCTGGCATCAACCAGGTGCTGAGCGAGGGCAAAGTCACCAACTATGAGCTCACGGCACGTGCCAGGAATGGCACGCTCACCGTCGTTTCGTACAACGCGACCACCTTCCACGACCGCGACAGGGTGCTGCAAGGGGTGTTTGCCGCGGCGCGCGACGTGACGGAGCTGAAGCTGTTCGAGCAGAGACTCCAGCAAAAAAACGTCGAGCTCGAGGAAGCCAGCCGGATGAAGTCCGAATTCCTCGCCAACATGTCACACGAGCTGAGGACGCCGCTGAATGCCATCATCGGCTTCTCCGAGGTGCTCGTCGATGGTCTTCTCGGTGAGATGACGGATCAGCAGCGCGGGTTCATTGGCGACATTTTCAGCAGCGGCAAGCACCTTCTCTCGTTGATCAACGACATCCTCGACCTTTCCAAGGTCGAAGCTGGGAAGATGACGCTCGATCTCGAGCCTGTGCACGTGTCCTCGATATTCGCGAATAGTCTGTCGATCATCAGGGAGAAGGCCGCGGCTCGCGACATCCGACTGGTCATGGATGCTCCGGAAGAACTGGGTTCGATTCGCAGCGACGCGCGCAAGGTGAAACAGATCGTATACAACCTGCTGTCGAACGCGGTCAAGTTCAGTAGCGAGCACGGTGAGGTGACTTTGCGAGCCGAACGTGTCCCGCGAGCGGACGTCGGCGCGCTGTCCGAGGCGAGCATGGGCCGTAGCTTCCCCCTGGCAGAAAACGAGTTCGAGG
>JALYYH010000011.1 GCA_030946665.1 Gemmatimonadota bacterium | reverse complement strand
CAGCCCGGTTACCTGGTGCGCGACCAGCTCGTGCTGCTTCGCCTGATCAAGGATTCATATCCGGAGAGACCGATCTACGTGTCGACTGGCTACGGGTCGAATGGTGGGACGAATCTGGGGCTGGAGCGGTACCTGCTCTCGCAGGGATTCGTGCAAAAGCTGGTCGATCGCCCAATCACCGAGAGCGCGGCGATCCCGAAAATCGGCGGCTTGTACATCGATGTCGATCGGACGAAAGCATTATGGGACACCGTGTATCGTGCTCCCGATGCCTTGATCAAGGAAGGCGACTGGATCGACCGCGCATCTTTCGGGATTCCGTACACCTACGCTTTTGCGGGAGCGATCCTCGCCGAAGCGATGTCGAGGAGGGGAGACGAGCGCGCGGCGAGTCTCATCATGAACAAGGTTAAGGGGATCGTCAAAGCGGCGCGAATAGAGGGAACGCCCTGGGGGTAGCAGGTGGTATGGCTTATTTGTCCGGCTTGCCGTAACGGTCCCACGCGTCGGTCATTCGATTTCGCGCGGCGCTCGCATCCTCGGGGAGCAGGAATCGCTGCGCTATCAGGGCCGATATGCCGTTCTCGACCCGTTGCATGAATCGGGTTCGATCTCCGTAGAGTGACTCGATGCTCGGCCGCGAATCGCCCGTGCTAGTGCGTTCGGCGTCGGTGCGTGGAAGCGGCGCGAACGTCCCGCGAAAACTCGTCAATCTGTCGGTCGCCGTGCCTGTTCTCAGTTGCCATGGGTAGTAGGTGGCGAGCGGTGCCAGGAGCTCGATGCTCCTGATTCCGCCAAGGTCATTTCCAATCGAGTCCACGCGCGAAACGAGAACCGGATAGGGCGCGCCAACCTTCGGCGGCTCGGCTGCGATTATTCCCTGCGGCCATCGTGATCCGAGATCGAGCCTGAATACCTGGTACGGTATGCGCGCCACTGCGAGCCCATGAATCACAGGAAATCTCTGATCCTTCGCGGTCACAAGATTGCCAGCTGCGAGGGTCGGGTAAAGTGAAGGCGGCGGCGCCTTTCCTTCTTTCACCCAATCGATCAACGACGACATGAGCGCTCGCAGCGCCAGACGCTGATCGAGCGGATCTCCACGATACGCGTTGGTCCCGGTGATTCGCGCATTCTCGGTGATAGGCCATGCGGCGGGGCCCGAGTGCTGCGCGGAGGAAATGACGTAGCGGCGCTCGGTCGGCAGAAACCCGACATCGCGTTTTCCGTCTGGAGTGGTATGGGTGAGGGATGCGGCGCGTCCCCAATACTCGTGGCCGCCGTCGACGTAGAACACCCTGGTCGTCGCGGATCCGAGACGATCATCGCGAAGTCCGGCTCGCTTTCCCGAAACGGGGTCACGTGTTGGAACGCTCGTGAAAGGGAACAGGTCGGTCGGATAAAAGAAGGTGGAATACGGCTGCGCGTCGCGTGATGGCTGAGCAAAGCGGTGATTGAAGCTTCCGCGACCCGCGCCCCCCGTGTGGGCAAAAAAGCCATCGAACGCGACACGCCCGCTCTCATCGGTGTTGAAGCCCTGATAGAGGAAGTGCCTGATGAATCGCCCGGTCTGTGAGACCCCATACCCAATCCCGTATTTCACGCGCATGAGCGCCGTCGGATCGTGCTTCATGTACGAGATCATATCTCGAACGGCGGCGAGACCGGCTCCGACAACGACAGGGTCCTTCGCGCGATAGACGACTTCGTAGATGTTGCCGGGGGCGAATCCGCTCGCCATGTAAACCGAGCGTGGGTCGGCGACCATCACCCCCGCCGAGTCGCGCGCAAACCGCCAGTCTCCGCGTGGAATGATCCGGCGTGGGCCGGTGGGAGTCTCTCGCACCGTAAGCACGTTCGAGATGTCGTTTTCATCCGCGACGGCATATGCGAGCGTCGGCACGAGACTGTGGCCCAGCGGAATCGAGGTCGTGGCGCTGTCGATCGTGATGTCGCTGCGCACAAGCCCGGTGATCGGGCGCTCCGCGGACCCTGTTCGAGGCGCTTGAAAGTGGAGCGCGTTCCTTCCTGGCATCACATCCCACTGCCAGCCCACGGCGACGATCGTGACACCGCGGTTCATGAGAAGAGCGTCGCCGTAGTAAGCCGCGGAATCGGGCGATGCTCCAGCGCGGCGCTCGAGATTGAAGATGAAAGTCGTAGTTCCACCACGATTGACGATGTCGAGGACCGCCAGATCAGCGGAGCGCGTTTGGTCCTTCGGGCGAAGCATGACGAACTCGCTCCACGCTTCCACCTCCCCATTCGCATTTCGCCGGGCCAGCTCGAGATCGACGATGCGGTGGTTCTCCCGATTCCTTGGGTCCCACGCGAAATACACCCGTCCGCTGATTCGCTCGTAGGTTCCAGCGGTTCCAAAACTTCCCGCGATGTCGGAGCGGGAGAGGATCTCGACGCGGACGACACGCGCGTGAGCGGGAGCTGCCAGCAACACCGCGCTTATTAGCGCGAGAGTGAGCGTGCGTGTGATTCTCATCATTGGCAGAAATTCGCGATGACCGCGCAAAACTGCAACGTGCTCAATCCCACCACCCGTGCAGGTACCAGCCATCGTCACGAGCATCCCGGTACAGCCACACCATCATCCCGTCGTCGGTCACGCAGCGGAAATACTCGCGCGCGTACGGCTCGGCCCATTGTCCTCCC
>JALYYH010000007.1 GCA_030946665.1 Gemmatimonadota bacterium | reverse complement strand
CGGAATCTCGATGCGAGAAGTCACTGAGAAGCTGCTCGTCGAGGGAATCGCCAGCTTCCAGAAGTCGTTCGACGAATTGCTCGCCGGACTCGAGGCGAAGATCGGCTCACTCGCACCCGGCGGGAAGTGACCGGCATCTACACACCGCGCACCAAGATCGTCTGCACACTTGGGCCCTCGACCGCCAGCGATGACGCCATTCGCGGTCTGATCGATGCCGGAATGAACGTCGCTCGCGTCAACTTCTCCCACGGTACGCACGATCAGCACGCGGCAACGATCAAGATGGTTCGGCATCTCGCGGACGAAGCCAAGAAGCCCATTGCGATACTCGGCGACTTGCAGGGTCCGCGCATTCGGATCGGGGACCTCGCCAAGCCGATCCGCCTCGCCGTTGGCGAAGATGTCGTCCTCGTGCACGAGGGACAGGAGAAAAAGGGAGAGATCCCGGTCACTTACGACCAGCTGGCCAGCGATGTTCGTGTCGGCGACAGGATTCTCATCGACGATGGCTTGATCGAGCTGGTCGCGCTCGAAGTCGGCAATGCCCGCGTGAAGGCACGGGTGCTGAATGGCGGTGAGCTCAAGAGTCACAAGGGCCTCAACCTTCCCGGCGTTCAGGTGTCCGCGCCTTCGATTACCGAGAAAGACGAAGCGGACATCCGGTTCGCCGTCGAGCAGGAGGTCGACTACCTCGCGTTGAGCTTTGTCCGGCGGGCGGAGGATATCGAGTCGCTGCGCGAGATGATTCCCAAGTGGCTGCTCGTCGTGGCCAAGATCGAGAAGGATGTCGCACTGCAGAACATCGAAGCAATCGTGCGAGCCAGCGACGCAGTGATGGTCGCGCGCGGAGATCTCGGTGTCGAGCTTCCGTTCGAGGCGGTGCCCGGCGCGCAAAAGCGCATCATCCGGCTCGCCAACAAGCACGGCCGGCCCGTCATCACGGCCACACAGATGCTGGAGTCGATGATCGAGCATCCGCGCCCAACCCGCGCGGAGGCGAGTGACGTCGCGAACGCCATCATGGACGGAACGGACGCCGTGATGTTGTCCGCCGAGACGGCGGCTGGAGCTTATCCGCGGCTGGCAGTCGAGGCCATGACGCGCATCATCAAGGAGATCGAGACGCATCCCCCGGTCGCCCCATTTGCCGGAGCAGAGCAGGGGGATGGCGTCGTCACGACGGAGGTCGCAATAGCCGCCGCGACGGTGGCCGCGGTCGACATGCTCGACGCGCCGCTCGTCGTCGTCTTCACCAAGAGTGGCTTCTCGGCGCGTGTCGTTGCGTCGAAGCGGCCGGCCGTTCCAATCCTGGCGCTGACTGACGAGGCTCGTACCTTCCGACAACTTGCCCTAGTCTGGGGTGTCGTACCGGAGCTGGTGCCGCATTGCGCCGACTATGACGAGATGATGGAGCGCACCAAGACCGTCGTCACCCAGAGAGAGCTGGCTTCTACCGGAGACCGGATCATCGTGACGGCCGGCGTGCCGTTCGACATGCCGGGCACAACCAATCTGCTCAAGGTGGAGACCGTCTGAAACTCACCTTTCTGGGGACGGGAACCAGTTTTGGCATCCCCCAGATCGGATGTAAGTGCGAGGTGTGCAGGTCGACAGATCCCCGAGACAAACGGACTCGTGTCGGGGCTTTGGTGGAGACGGACGGAGGCACGAACATCCTCATCGACACCCCGCCCGAGCTTCGCCTTCAGCTCATTGCGGCGGGCGTGAGCCGGGTGGATGCCATCCTGTTCACGCACGATCACGCCGACCACGTGCACGGGATCGACGATATACGCGCACTCTCCGATCGAAGTGACGTGCCAATCGACATGTATGGCCCCCCCGACACCATGCAAAGATTGGCGAGGCGGTTCGCGTACATCTTCGATGATTCGATCAAGGCTTTGCCGGGAACGAGCAAGCCTGAAGGCCGCGCACACCCTGTTGTAGAAGGACAGACCATTCGCATCGGTGATGTCGATGTGACGCCGGTGGCCGTGCCGCATGGACCCATATCCGTGTACGGGTATCGCATCGGTAACCTCGGGTACATCACGGACGCCAAGGAACTCCCTGATGAGGCAATCCGTGCGTTTCTCGGCGTGAGCGTGCTCGTTCTCAACGCACTTTTTCGGACGCCACACCCGACGCATCTCAGCGTTTCGGAAGCAGTGACCGTCGCGAAGAAAGTGGGCGCGCCGCAAACGTGGCTTACCCACCTCACCCATCGCACGGGTCACGCGGAGCTCGAGGCGGAGCTTCCAAACGGCATTGCTCCTGCGTTCGACGGTCTTACCGTACAAATCCCCTGATGACGCTTCGACTCGATTACTCCAACATGATGATCTCGCCGGGCGGGATCGATGGACACACGTGGAGCGAAGCGTCTAAACAGTTCCTCGCGGCAAAGCGCGGCTTCGACTCTCTACGCACCGGCGGGAGCGTTGGCTTTGTAGACCTGCCGCGCTCGACTGATCTGCTCGATCAGGTCATGAGTTTTGCAAAACCGGCGCGCGGGAAATACGACGATGTAGTGATTCTCGGGATCGGTGGGTCGGCGCTTGGACCAATCGCGCTGCGAACCGCGCTCCGCCCGACTGGCTGGAACATGCTGGACGATAGGGCGCGCGACTACTATCCGCGGCTTCACGTGCTCGACAATGTCGATCCGGAAACGATCGCTGCTCTACTCGGCCGACTCCGTTTGGCGCGCGCGCTTTTCATCGTCACGTCGAAATCCGGTGGCACCGCCGAAACAATGACGCAGTTTCTCATCGTGCACGATCGGCTCGTGCGCGAGAAACTGGATTTGACGCAGCATTTGGTTTTCGTCACCGACCCGAAGCAAGGCGCACTGCGTCCACTGGCGGATCGACTCGGCGTGCCGGCGCTCGACATCCCTCCCAACATCGGAGGGCGGTTCAGCGTGTTGACCCCGGTCGGGACGCTCCCAGCCGCGCTGATCGGAATCGATGTGAAGTCGCTGCTGGCCGGCGCGGGCGAGATGGCACAGCGGTGCGAGAGCGCCGAGCTGGCGAGCAACCCCGCGGGTGTCTACGCGGCGCTGCAGTGGCTGGCGGATACGCAGCTGAAGAAGAGTATCGTTGTCTTCATGCCGTACTCGGATCCGTTGCGTGACTTTGCCGGCTGGTTCGTGCAGCTCTGGGCGGAAAGCCTTGGAAAAAAAAGATCAGATGGAACATCGGTGGGATCCACGCCGCTCGCCGCTGTCGGCGCAACCGACCAGCACGCCCAGGTGCAGCTGTTCATGGAAGGGCCAGCGGACAAGACCGTGACGTTCGTTGCCGTGCGCGAGCGGGGGACCGACGTGAAAATTCCGGCGGCGTTCCCGGACGTGAAGGAGCTGGGGTACCTCGCCGGTCATTCACTCGGCGAGCTGATTGATGTGGAGCAGCGCGCGACTGCTGGCGCTTTGGCTAAACGAGGTCGGCCCAACATGACCATCCATCTCGATCGCGTGGACGCGGCGCACGTGGGGCAGCTGATGATGTTTCTGGAGATCGCGACGGCCTACGCGGGGCAGCTCTATGGAATCGACGCCTTCAACCAGCCTGGCGTCGAGCTGGGAAAACAATTTGCATATGCACTACTGGGCCGACCCGGCGCGGACGAGGCCAGGAAGGAATGGGACTCGCTGCCAAAGGGTGACCCGCGGTGGACTGTCTAGTGGGATGCGGTCCTGCCTTGCGATGGGGCTGGGCTGAAACGACTTTCCGACTCACATGTTCGTAAATCCATTCATCAAATCTGTGACCGTCCTCGACGGTCGAGTGACGGTTCACGACGAGTCGGCCATTGCGTCGCCGGCGATGGACAAACTCGTCTACACGGCGGTGTTCGGTGAGCCGGACGAGCGTGAGGATGCGCGGTGGCTGATCTGGGAGATCGGCCAGGCCATTGGCGTCCAGGCGTGGTCGATTCACGATCTGTATCTCGCCCGCGGCGCCGGAGAAACCGGAGGCTTCACCGTTCCCGCGATGAACATTCGCGGAATGGTGTACGACACCGCGCGCTCTCTGTTCCGATCCGCGGTCAAGCTGAAAGTCGGCGCGCTCATCGTGGAGATCGCGCGATCCGAGATCGCCTATACCGATCAGCGTCCCGCTGAATACGTGGCGGTGATGCTTGCCGCAGCGATGCGCGAAGGGTTTCGCGGCCCGGTCTTCATCC
>JALYYH010000300.1 GCA_030946665.1 Gemmatimonadota bacterium | reverse complement strand
AGGAGATCCGGGTGCGCATGAAGTCGCGCGAGCAGGCGAGCATCATGACCGCGATGGATCAGGCTTCGCGCGGCGCGCCACTATCGTGGATCGCGGTCGATCGCGACACCTTCAGCGGCAAGATGCTGGAGAGGCCGACGAGACCGAACATCCCGATCGCCGCGCAGGAGCAGCTGGTGGTCGAGCTTTACTCGAAATAGCTGCGTCGAAGGTATCGTTTTACTCGCACTTCAAGAGGTCAGCATCAGGATCGCATTTCGCAATCGTATTGAATCCATAAAGTAGGACGAGACCCTAACTCTCGTTACGGGCTCACCGCGCGTTAGGGGCGGGGTGGCACGTTCAAGGAATCGAAAAAATGGCTACCGCAATTGATCTAAGGGGACTTGTCCGTCCGCAGCTTGTCGAGGCGACTAAGCGCGAAGACAATCTCAATGTCGCAGAATTTCGCCTGCAGCCGCTCGAGCGCGGCTTTGGCCACACCCTCGGAAACGCCATGCGGCGTCTGCTGCTCTCATCGCTCCGCGGGTCGGCGGTGTGGGGATTCCGCATCGACGGCGTCCTGCACGAGCATCAGACCATTCCGGGAGTGGTGGAAGACGTCCACCAGATAATCGGAAACCTCAAGTCGCTGACGCTATCACTCGATGAAGGCGTCGAGAATACGGTGCTGCGCATCACCAAGAATTCGGCTGGCCCGGTAACGGCGGCGGATATCGAGGGCCAAGGCGGCGTCACCATCGTCGACCGCACCCAGCACCTGTTCACGCTTCAGGGCGATCGTGAGATCAACGTGGAGCTCTACGTCGGGCGCGGCCGCGGTTACGTCGAGGCCGACCAGCACGTTGTCGATAAGACTCTTCCGGTCGACGTCGTGCGCATCGATTCGATCTACAATCCCGTCCGCCGCGCCAACTTCGCGGTCGCCGAGACGCGCGTTGGACAGCGCACTGACTACGATCGTCTGACCCTGACGGTCGAGACGAACGGCACCATCACTCCGGAAGAGGCTGTCAGCTACGCCGCCGCCCTCGCCCAGACCCACTTCCAGTATTTCGCGGGATTCGGGTCACACGCTTCCGCTCCGCTCACACCCGGCTCGGACATGCCGGGGGGCGACGCGCACAGGCTCTCCGACTTGCTGCGCACTCCGATCGAGGATTTCGAGCTCTCGGTTCGCTCCGTGAACTCGCTGAAGAATTCCGCAATTCGCACTCTGGGAGATCTGGTCAAGCAAAGCGAGAGCCAGATCCTTCAGGTCAAGAACTTCGGCAAGAAGTCGCTGAACGAGATCGCCGACCTGCTCGAGAGGGAGAGCCTCAACTTCGGCATGAAGTACGAGGAGACTCCCGACGGGGTCCGCATCACCGATCAGGGCACGCCACCAAACCGTAACGTCGCCACAGTCGGCGCGGACGACGAAGAGGAAGTCTAAGAATGCGTCATCGTAAAGTTGGCAGACAGCTTCGCCGCACCAGCGAGCAGAAGCTGGCTCTGATGAAAAACCTCGCCAAAGCGCTGATCGAGCGTGGCGCGATCGAGACCACCGAGGCGAAAGCCAAGGAGCTTCGGCCATTCATCGAGAAGTTGATTACGAAAGCCAAAACCGGCACGCTCCACAACCGCCGTCTCGCTGGCGCCAAAGTCCCGCATCGTGCGACCGCCGACAAGCTTTTCCAGGAGATCGGTCCGCGGTTCGCGACGCGGAACGGCGGCTACACGCGCATTCTCAAGACGGGTCACCGCAAAGGCGACGGCGCCGAGATGGCGCGCATCGAGCTCATCCCGACCGAAGGTTAACGATATGGCACAGATCAAGAGAAACCGCTGTTACGTATGTGACAAAGGCGTCGCCTACGGCAACAACGTCTCGCACGCGAACAACAAGACGCGCCGCACCTGGAAGCCGAATCTTCAGGTCGCGCGCATCGTGATCGACGGCAAGATCACCAAGATCAAGGTGTGCACGCGCTGCCTGCACGCCGGCAAAATCCAGCGCGCTCCGAGAGGCGTGTCCGCTGCGTAGGCTGCGACTAGGCGCATACGAAAAGGGAGCCCTTGGGGCTCCCTTTTTCTTGACCGTCAACTGCAAAGGAACGGGTGCGTAGCCAGTGCACTAACTTTGGTCCAATGAACCGGCCGAGCCTCAATGCCCAAGCGGACTGACCTCCACCGAATCCTCGTGATCGGCTCGGGCCCCATCGTGATCGGGCAGGGGGCCGAGTTCGACTACTCGGGTACGCAGGCCGCCAAGGCGCTGAGAGAAGAAGGGTTCGAGGTCGTTCTCGTCAACTCCAATCCAGCGACCATCATGACCGATCCGGAGTTTGCCGATCGGACGTACATCGAGCCGGTGACGCCGGAGTACGTCGAGCTCGTGATCGCCAAGGAGCGGCCGGACGCGTTGCTGCCTACCATGGGTGGACAGACCGCGCTCAACGTCGCGATGAAACTCGCCGAGTCTGGTGTGCTGGAGAAGTACGGGGTCGAATTGATAGGCGCCGATGCGCGAGCGATCGCGATGGCCGAGGATCGGAAGCTGTTCGGCGATGCCATGCGACGGATCGGTCTGGCGGTGCCGCAGGGAGGCATCGCGACCACGCTGGACGAGGCGCTCGACATTGTCGACACCACCGCTTTCCCGGCGATCATCCGCCCGGCGTTCACGCTCGGCGGCAGTGGTGGCGGTATAGCGTACAACCGGCAGGAGCTCGAGGACATCGTGCGTCGCGGCCTCGACTTGTCGCCCGTGAGTCAGGTGCTGGTGGAGCGGAGCGTCATCGGGTGGAAAGAGTTCGAGCTCGAGGTGATGCGCGATGGCGCCGACAACGTCGTAATCGTCTGCTCCATCGAGAATATCGATCCGATGGGCGTGC
>JALYYH010000284.1 GCA_030946665.1 Gemmatimonadota bacterium | reverse complement strand
TCCATGGACCTACGATGTAGGATACGCCAACATCGTCGCGGAGTATCTCGCCACCCCAGCAATCATGGTTGCCGGCGACCCAAAGGATCTCGACACCGGAGTCCTTGAGGTCGGCAAGCGCGGCAAGTGCGCGGAAGCTTCTGCGCGGAATGACGGTCTTCCACTCGAACCAGAAGTCGAACAGGTCGCCGTTGATGATGAGCGATCCCGCCTCACCCGCGAGCCCGCGAAGGAAGGAGACGAACGACCGCTCGATCTGCGGGCTGGCGACTCCGAGGTGCGCATCCGATACGATGTAGCAGGGAGCGTTGAGCACGGCACAAGTTAGCGTCCGGCCCAACCTTTACAAAGCAGTCCCGCGTGGGCATTTTCGGATTTCCTTCGCCGATGACGTCCGAATCCAATCGTGGTGCCGCTCACACCGTGGAGTTCCGGGTACGGTACGCCGAGACCGATCAGATGCAGGTGGTGTATCACTCGAACTACCTGATCTGGTGCGAGATCGGACGGACTGAGTTCATTCGCGCTTTAGGCACTCCGTACGCCGAGCTGGAGCGGCAGAACGTCACCCTCGCGGTGGTTGAGGCGAGTCTCCGGTTCCGTTCTGCAGCGCGCTACGACAATCTGATTCGCGTCACCACGACCATCAGCGATGTGAGATCGCGGACACTTACCTTCGACTACGTGATTACGAATGCAGAAACGGGAGAGCGGCTTGTGACGGCGTCGACAAAACTCGCTTCGCTCACGCGGGACTCCCGCCTCACGACGTTGCCGGAGTCGCTCCGCAAGGTGCTGCAGAATGCGGTTTCGTAGCCGGGCAATGCTGTGCGTTGGGATTCCTGTGCTCGCTGCGCAGGCGAGTGCGCAAAAACTTCCGCCAGCCGTAAGGCAGCTGGAGGTGAATCTCTACGCTCGACTTCTTTCCATGACGGATTCGCGGCAACTCGATATGCCTCTGGTCGAACGCGCACTATCTAGCAAATGGCGTCCCCTCCGCGCCGCTGCGACCATCGCGATTGGTCAGATCGGACCCGAGCGCGGAAAGGCGGGATCGGCACGACTGCGTGGCTTGCTTGGCGACCGTGACCTGACAGTCGGTGCAAATGCCGGGTACGCATTGGGACTACTGCGCGACACTGCCTCAATTTCGGATTTGAGCGCAGCGCTCGCCGCGAGCCACGAGGTGGCACGCGAGGCAGCTTGGGCTCTTGGCGAAATTGGGGTACCGGCTCGCGCAGCAATTCTTGCGGGGCTGAGGACCCGGCGTGACACCGACACGGCCATCCAGCTTTTGCTGGCTGCGGCGAAGTTGCGGCCAGTGCCAATCGCCGACCTGAGGCCGTACCTCCGTGAGAATCACCCGTCGGTGGTTTGGGCGGCAGCGTATGCGATTGCTCGCATGCGGGCGCCGGCGGGGGTGCGCGATCTCATTGATCTCGACGGTTCACCGCTTGTCAGCCCGAGAGGACGAGGCTTCGATCGCGGGGCGGCAGCGGCGGCGCCGTACGTCGATGCGTCGACTGGAGCCGGACTTGCGCGCACTGAAATCGCTCGCGGCTTGGCAAAGTCTGCCGCCGGCGATTCACTTGGCGTGAAGTCGTTCGCGGTCCTCGCGCGCCTGGTTGGCGATGTGGATCCCCACGTCCGCATAAATGCGGTGCGCTCGCTTGCCACGTACGGTCCAGCGTCGAAGCCGGCGCTCGTGTACGCAACGCGCGACGTCGATCCCAATGTGAGAATTGCGGCGGCTCAGAGTTTTGGAACTGTGCTGACAAAAGACGCGCCCGATCTCGCGTCCCTGTGGGCAGCGGATACATCGGTCGTCTATCGATCGGCGCTTCTTGGCTCCGCCGCGCGAGCAGGGCTGAGACCCCCAGAGCTAATTTCGTGGGCTTCGAGTCCCGATTGGCGACTCAGGGCCGCCGTCGCCTCTGCCGCCGGGGACACGCTCGATCGCGCTTTCGCCTTTGCGCGCTCGAGGCCGCTCATACCTGACCACGATCCGCGAGTTCGCGAGGCAGCCTATGCCGCCATCGCCCCGACCGCTGGAATGCCGCTCGAGGATACCGTTCACGCATTGCTGATGAAGGGTCTCAATGATCCCGACTTCTATGTCAGGGCCACGGTGATCGGCACGCTCGCGGATAGACCTTCCCCAGCCGATCTGCGCGCGGTGCTTGTGAGCTACAATCTGGCCGCGCGAGATTCCGCCAACGACGCCCGACTCGCTGTGATTCAGTACGTGGGAGCGCTTTGGAAAAAAGACAGCGCGTCACTCAACACGACCTGGCTCCAGCATCTTGCGCAGACTCCCCCACCGGCCGACCCGCTGGAGCGGGCAGCTGGAAAAGCAATTCCAGTCTGGGCAAAGTGGGCCGCAATGCCGGCTGCTCCCAAACCGATTGGATGGTACGAGGGAGTCGTGAGGACGATGGTGATGCCGGCTTACAGCGGCAAGTCCGTGAACGCGACGATCCACACCGTTCGCGGGCCAATCAAGCTGGAGCTCTTCGCGACCGATGCTCCAATGACTGTCTCGAATTTCCTTTCGCTCGCCCGATCCGGTTACTATCGCAATACGCGATTCCACCGCGTCGTTCCCAGTTTTGTTGCGCAGGACGGAGATCCGCGTGACGACGGAAATGGCGGACCAGGGTACTCGATCCGAGACGAGATGAATCCTCGGCGCTATGAGCGCGGGGCGGTGGGAATGGCTCTCTCCGGCGCCGACACCGGTGGAAGTCAGTACTTCATTACTCATTCTCCGCAGCCGCACCTCGATGGCCATTACACCGTTTTCGGTCGGGTTATTCAAGGGCTCGACGTGCTGGATAAAATCGTCCAGGGCGACCTGATAACCAAGGTGGAAGCACGATGAAGCATCCGGCGGTTCTCATGCTGTTTCTGGCGGCTTGTGCCCCCGCCGCGGCCCCCCTCAAGGGCGTGCTTGCGCCCGATCGATCGCTGCCATCGCTCTCGATGCCGGGGGGACATCGGCACATCGTGTTCAAGTGGGACTATCAGGAGGGAGACATCGCGGCGCGCGGCGACGGATCGATTCGTACCGCCGCCCCCGACAGTGCGCGACTCGATTTCTTTCTCGGCGGCGGGCTTGGCGGGGGCGGAGCAATACTGATCGGCGACAGCCTGCGCGCGCCACACGCCGATCTTGCGCGTCGCTACATACCGCCCACCCCGCTGATGTGGGCAGCGCTCAGCCGACTCGCGATTCCACCGCTCCCCGATACAGTCGTGCGAATCGATGGCGCTATTACGCGCGCCGACATCGGGCGTCCCTTGCAATGGAGGCTCGCGATCAAGGGAGACACGCTGATTGAGCTCGAACACATCAAGGACGGAAAAATCACCGAGAGCCTGACCCGCGACCCCAACGGAACGCTGACGTTCCAGGTACCGGGGGCCAGGCGAACACTGCGCCTTTCCATCGTCCGCGAGCAACCTGGATCTTTCGATGCGTCGATCTGGAGCTTATAGTCTTGTCGGGCTGTTGCTGACCGCGTGCATCCCCTACGGCTTTACGGGTGGTGGTTTGCCCTCTCACATCAGGACTGTCGCCATCGTTCCTTTCGAGAACCAGACCGCGACACCGGAGCTACCGCGGGAGCTGACTGACGCGTTGCGGAGCCGACTTCACGACCGGCTTGGGCTTCGCGACGCCTCCGAAGCAAAAGCCAACGCAATCGTTCGGGGCACGATACAGCGCTATGAGATCGATATTCCGATTGGCTACAGCGCGAACAACAAGCAGGCTACGACGGCACGTCGGATGTTGCAGCTCGTCGTCGACATCGAGATGATCGATCAGGTGACGGGCAAGACTCTCTGGCAGCGGAAGGGACTGATCGCGGAAGGCCAGTACGAGGAGCGGGGTGAACCCGCGGGAAGAAAGCAGGCAATAGATCAGGTCGTGAACAACGTCATCGATGGAGCGCAGTCGCAGTGGTAGCCCGTCGCGGAGCGAGCTCGCTCGGCTGCCTGCTTCCGCTCCTCATTCTGGCGCTCGCGATTTATTTCGCGATCGGCTTCGGGGAGGCCTACTTTCGCGCCTATCAGTTCAAGGACGCGATGGGGCAGGAAGCCCGATTTGCGACCACCCGCACGGACGAACAGATCAACCAGCATCTGTCGGCGCTGGCAGATTCGCTCGAGCTTCCAATCGGGGCGGAGCTGATCACCATTCAGCGCGGGCCCAGGGTGATCACCATCTCCAGCGACTACGACGAATTCATCAGGCTCCCGCTCAGGAAAGTGTACGTCCTCCATCTCCATCCGATGGTCAGGAGTTCACTGCAGTGAGCAGACTCTGAAGACTCGCATCCCCGTGACGAAAGTTGCGACATGGGCCGAGGCGAAGCGGTGGAGGGCCGGTAGAAAGGATCGAGTCGCGTTCACGAACGGTGTCTTCGACCTCCTGCATCCCGGCCACATTGATCTCCTCCTTGCCGCCGGTCAGAGCGCTGACGCGCTCGTTGTCGGCATCAACAGTGACGCATCCGTGCGGCGACTCAAGGGTCCGAACCGGCCCATTCGGAGCGAAGGTGAGCGAGCTTACGTCCTCGCCGCGATCGAAGTCGTCGACCTGGTCGTTGTGTTCGACCAGGACACTCCGCTCGAGCTGGTGAAGCTGCTGGAGCCGGACGTGATCGTTAAGGGCGGGGACTACACTGAAGACACGATCGTCGGCGCCGCCGAAGTAAGGAGTCGGGGCGGCGAGGTCGTTGTGGTACCGCTCACACCAGGTCAGTCGACGACCGCCATCATAGGAAAGCTCGGTGAAAGAAAGCAGTCCCATACGTAAGGGCCGGAGTCCCTCGGCGCTCCGACCGATCACCTTCGACCGCGGGGTGGCGCCGTACGCGGAAGGCTCGTGCCTCATCGAATTCGGCGCGACGCGCGTGCTGTGCACGGCTTCGGTGGAAGAAGGAGTTCCCGCCTGGCGCCGCGGCAGTGGGGAAGGGTGGCTGACCGCGGAGTACGCGATGCTACCGCGAGCCACGCGAACCCGCACATCGAGGGAGCGCGCGCAGCTCGGCGGACGCACCCAGGAGATCCAGCGGCTGATCGGCCGCAGCGTTCGCGCGATGCTCGACGATTTCAAGTTCGGCGAGTTCACGGTCAAGCTCGATTGTGACGTACTCGTGGCGGATGGCGGGACACGCACCGCCGCAATAACCGGGGCCTGCGTCGCGATCGTGGATGCGTTCGAGTGGATGGTGGCCAACGGAAAGCTCGCGCGCACACCGGTGAAGCGGCGCGTCGCGGCGGTGAGCGTGGGTGTGATTGACGGCGAGCCGCGTCTCGATCTCGACTACCAGGAGGACGTGAGAGCAGAGGTGGACATGAACGTAGTCATGAGCAGCGAAGGAAAGTTTGTGGAGGTGCAAGGGACTGGCGAGCACGGAACCTTCGATCGAGCGCAGCTCGATCAGCTGCTCGAGCTCGCGATCTCCGGAATTCGAGCTCTCGACAACGCACAAACGAAAGCGCTAGCGAAGTGAGCGGTCAGGTTTTTCTTCTCGCAACGCGTAGCGCGGGAAAGCTGCGCGAGTTGCACGAGATCTTTGCCGAATTTCGCTTGAGCGTAACCGACGTGTCGAGCCTTGGCATCGCCGAGACTGGCGCGGAGGATCGGCTGGAACGCTACGAGACCTTCGAGGAGAATGCGCTCGCAAAAGCGCGCTACTTTTTTGATGTGTCTGGCGGGATGCCAACCTTCGGCGACGATTCAGGCATGTGCGTCGACGCTTTGGGCGGAGAGCCCGGTGTCTACAGCAAGCGCTGGTCTGGGCGCGAAGATCTGGACCGTGGCTCATTGGATCTGGCTAACAACACGAAGCTGGTTGCGCGAATGGCGGCGGCTCGCCGGAACGGCGGAAAGACCTTCACCGACAGCGCGAGGTATGTCTGCGTAGCCGCGTTCAAGGATGCGTCGGGCGAGCAGACGCGTCGCGGCGAGGTTGAAGGTCGTGTTCTCGAAAGTCCTCGCGGCACCGGCGGTTTTGGATACGATCCGTATTTCGAGGCGCCGGATATCGGTGGAACGTTTGCCGAATCGACCATCGAGAACACCGCCCGCAACAGTCATCGGAGCCGCGCATTTCGCGCACTGTTAACTGCGTTGCGCGCCGAAGGCAGGATATAGTAACTTGCGCACACCTCGGGGCGTAGCGTAGCCCGGTATCGCGCCTGCTTTGGGAGCAGGAGGTCCCCGGTTCAAATCCGGGCGCCCCGACTGAGTTAAATCTCGCCCCGACAGCTATTTACGCTGTCGGGGTTTTTCTTTCCGTGAGAGAGTGCGTCTGTTTCTGGGTCTGT
>JALYYH010000281.1 GCA_030946665.1 Gemmatimonadota bacterium | reverse complement strand
CGCCGCAGCAGCGCGACATCGCGATGGTGTTCCAGAATTACGCGCTCTATCCGCACATGACGGTCAGGCAGAACCTCGGCTTTGGACTCAGCATCCGGAAACAACCGCGCGCCATCATCGAGGAGCGCGTGCGCGCCGTCGCTGCGTCGCTGGGACTCGAGGCGCTGCTCGATCGGAAGCCGGCGCAGCTCTCTGGGGGTCAACGGCAACGCGTCGCGCTTGGTCGAGCCATTGTCCGCGAGCCGCTTGCCTTTCTGTTCGACGAGCCACTGTCAAACCTCGACGCTCAGCTCCGGGTCGAGACGCGGGTCGAGCTGGCCCGCCTGCATCGAACGCTGGAGGCGACGATGGTGTACGTCACCCACGATCAATCCGAGGCTCTGACTCTGGGCGATCGCATCGCCGTACTGAAGGAAGGGGTGCTTCAGCAGGTCGATACGCCCATGAAGCTGTACGAAGAGCCCGCCAACAAGTTCGTCGCGGGATTCATCGGAAGTCCGGGAATGAACTTCTTCGACGGAGTCCTCACGCGGATCGGATCAGGCGGAATGTGCACCTTTCAGAACCCAGATTTCTCGATTCGCGTTCCGTGCGAGCCCGGAGCGGATGGAAAGGTTTTCCTTGGCATCAGGCCGCAGCACCTCGAGATCACTGACGACAGCGCCCGGGGCGATGGTGTCGTTCGCGCGGAAGTCGGCGTCGTCGAGCCAATGGGGAACGAGCAGATCGTGTACGTGACCCTGCCGCATGGCGGCCGCGCGGTCGCCGTCGCCCCGGTGCAGCCTCGAATCACCGCAGGCGAAAAGGTCTCGATTGGGGTGAGGCCGGAGGGAATCCACGTTTTTGACGCGGAGACCGGGAAGAGAAGCTCCGCCTATCGGTCCTAGGCGCGGGGCAGGGACAGCACGAATTCCGACCCCTTCCCAAGCTCACTCGTGGCGGTCAGATCCCCGCCCATCCTGCGGGCAAGATCGCGACTTATCGACAGACCCAGCCCCGTCCCCTCGTGCTTCGACGCGTAATCGCGATTCACCTGAACGAACGGCTCGAAGATCGCCTCTAGCTTATCCTGCGGAATTCCCAAGCCGGTGTCCACGACACAGATGTAAAGCATCTTTGCGTCCTCGTGGCACTTGAGATCGATGCATCCACCGCTCGGCGTGAATTTGATGGCGTTGGAGAGGAGGTTGATCAAAATCTGGCGCACCTTGTCCGGGTCGCCACACGCTTTGGCATCAGGGATGTCCCTCGCCATTGTGAACTTCAATCCCTTCTCGCGGAGCTGCGGCTCGACGAATTCGCGCAGGCTGTCCATCACCTGGCTCAGCCCCATCGCCGTCGACTCCACTGCCACGTGACCGGCTTCGATCTTGGCAAAGTTGAGCACATCGTTGATCAGCGACAGCAGATGACGCTGGCTCCGGTCGATTCGCTCCAAGTCGTCCCGCTGCTCCGGGGTGATCGGCCCGCGCAGCTCGAGCCTCAGCAGCTGCGAGTAGCCGGCGATAGCATTGAGCGGCGTGCGCAGCTCGTGTGACATAGTTGCCAGGAACTGGCTCTTCGCGGCATTCGCCTCCTCCGCTTCTTTCCGGGCTGCACGCTCGCTCTCCACCAGATGCTTGTATTCGGTCACATCGATTGCAGCTGTGAGCCAGAGCCGGCGCCCATCGGGAACAGAGCCGAGTGCGACTCGATGGAAATCCCAGATGTGATCGGTTCCGTCGGCGGTTCGCACCGTGTGCTCGCCGAGCCGAAGCGACTCGCCTTCCGGTTGATCGTACGCGTCGGAGCCGCGCGGAAGGATGGAAGCCTCACCGCTTTCGGCGAATGCGAGACTGGCCCACTCGTCCGTCGTCGTCACCGGAGTCGAGTAGTACCCGGTGAGATCCATCCATGCCTCGCTGAGCTGCAGAATCTCTCCGTCCGATGCGTGAAGCATGAGCGGATAGGGCGCTGACTGGACCGCTGCGCGAAGACGCATCTCGCTCTCGCGCAGAAAGGTTTCGTCTGCCTGTCGCTGTTGGAGATGCGCCCTCACATCCAGCTGTCGCTGCCGGGCGCGAAGCCCGGAGCGAATGACAGTGGTCAGCGTCGTGACGCGGACCGGCCGTTCGAGCAGAGTGACATTTCCTTTCTCCGCCACACCTCTAAGGGCGCGTGGGAGAGCGCCGGACAACTCGTCCTCTCCAGTGAGGATCACGATGGGCACGTCGGACCACGAGGGCTGGCGGTCGAGCGACTCAAAAAGCCTCTCGCGCTCCGCGGGAGCGAGCGCCTCCTCGGCCAACAGCAGGACGCCGATTTCCTCATTCTGTATCAAGTCACAGACATCGGCCATGCCCGCGCACAGTCTCGGCGCCAACCCCTCCCGGGCGAGCACCTTCTCCGCCATTCTCGCGTCCTGTCCCGTCGGCGTGAGCACGGCGACGGGCAGAGCGTCAGCGGTTCGACTTGCTTCTGGTACGCTTACGGGCACGTTCAGCGACTCCGTCTTCCGACCGGTTTCCCGCTTTACTCGACTGGTCGACGAGAGCTGTGCCCGAATCCCCGTCGGTCTCTTCGAGGAGCGGCTCGTAAGATCCTGTGTAGTGCGGTACGCCGGTAAGCACACCCTGGAAATCACGCAGCGGTTCGCCGACGAAAAGACCACCCTTTTGAACCTTGCACTCACGAATCGTTCGCTCGTGGTCGCCGCTCCTTTTCTTCACTACCGAGATTGCCTGGCGCACAGTTCCCGATACCTCGAAATAACGCATCAGGATCACGGTGTCGGCGAGGTAACTGACCTCGACCGCCTCGTCTACTGGATTGCCGAAGATTCCGTGCTGCACCAGCGTCATGATGCAGGTGACGCCGTTGTTGGAGAGGAAGCTCAGAAGCTCATGGATCTGAATCGGGAGGAGCCGCTCCTCCGGCATTGACTGCATGTATCCGTTGATCGAATCGATGATGACGAGAGAGCACTTGTCACCTTCGACCGCGCGAACTACCTGACTCGCGAACTCGCCCGGTGAGAGCTCGGTGGGCTCCACCTGCGTCATCTTGAGTTGGTCCGACTCCCTGGCGGCCTCCATGTCCATTCCCAGCGCCGCCGATCGGAGCTTGAAGGTGGCCATGCGCTCGTCGAACAGATAGAACAAAACCCGGTTTCCCCGCTTGATCTCGGCGCGCGCAAATTGCGTGCAGAGAACCGACTTGCCCGTGCCCGCAGCGCCAGTGATGAGCGTACTGGTTCCACAGGTGAGGCCGCCACCGAGCAGTGCGTCGAGCGACCTGGAGCCACTCAAAAGACTGTCGCCGGTCACGTTGATCCGCGGCTTATCCTGCAGCACGCGCGGATACACTTCGATTCCGCCGGTAACGATCCTGAAGTCGTGGAAGCCCCCACGGAACCGGATCCCACGGACTTTCGTCACCTGCAGACGGCGGCGCTCGGAGCCGTATTCAAGAGCGACGTGCTCCAGCACGATCACTCCATGCGCGAGGCTGTGCAGCTGGAGATCTCCCTCGGGCGCGGTCTTGTCGTCGAGCAGAATGACCGTGCATTCCCGCCCATTGAAGAACTGCTTCAGCGCCAGGATCTGACGTCGAAAGCGGAGCGGATCGCGCGCGAGCAGCCGCATCTCGGACAAAGAGTCGAACGCGATGCGGGAGGGGTGGTGTGTCTCCACGGCCTTGAGAACTTCATCTACGATCTGCTGGAGCTCGACCTCGGCAGGATGAAAGATCGTGTAGCTCTCCTCGATGTCGAGAGCGTTGTCCTTGGACAACTCAAAGATGTCGATTCCTTCCAGGTTCCAGCCGTGTGACTGCGCGACCGCCGTCAGCTCTGCTCTCGACTCGGAGAGTGTGACGTAAAGGCCGCGCTCTCCCTTTTTCACCCCCTCGAGCAGGAACTGCAGCGCGAGCGTGGTCTTGCCGGTGCCCGGCTCGCCATCGAGGAGGTAAAGATGGTTCGTCGGCAAGCCGCCGCCGAGGATGTCGTCGAGGCCGGCGATTCCGAGACGGGCTCGGGGGACTTCGCCCACGGCTTCGGTGCTAGCGGATCGAACCACTGCCGAATCTCCTGATGTTCTGTCGGTCAAGCGCTGGCGATTCTTCGCAACGCCTGAACCGCGTCGACTACTTCCTTGCTCGGCAACGCACCCGGCATCACGACGGGAACGAGCTTGTCGTCGCGATTGTAGAGATCGTTGCCGAAGTACAGCTGGCCGTTGTTGATGTAGGTCGTAAAGTACGTGATATAGACCGGGATCTTGCGCGGGACTTTCACAGTCTTGTTGTCGGGCGGGTTTTGCATTTCCTGCTGCACCTTGTCAGCGGGCCAGCCCAAAACCCACTTCGCCAGCTCGGCCGGCTTTTCCAGGCGAATGCAGCCGTGACTGAACGCGCGCACGTCCTTGTTGAAAAGCTCCTGGTTGGGCGTGTCGTGCAGGTAGATGTTGAAGTCGTTCGGGAACAGAAACTTCACGTAGCCAAGCGCGTTTTTCGGACCAGGCCGCTGCCTGACGCGCGTCTGCCCATTCTCCTGATAGGTCTCCATGTTCTCGCGCGCGAGGTACTCCGGACCCTTGGGAAAGATTTCCTTGGCGGCGATGTCCGGAGTCACGTTCCAATACGGGCGAAATACCACGGTCTCCATCGAGTCGGCGAATACCGGCGTCGCCTTGTCCTGGTACTCCTGTCCGACGATGACTTTCATTTCCAGCGCTCTCTGACCGGAGTCGTATGCCTCGAGCTTGAAAGCGGGCACGTTCACGAAGATGTACCGCGAGCCAAAGCTTCTCGGGAGCCAGCGGTAGCGCTCCATGTTCGCGGCGATCTCTCCCAAGCGGTAATCAGCCGGGATATTCATCGCATCGATGGTTTCCTTGCCGAGGGCACTGTCGACGTTGATGGAGTGACGGGTCTGAAACTGGGCGACGGCCCCGGCCAGAGCACGGTCGTAGCTGTTCGTTTGCTGAGTCGATGAAGCTCCGTTGTTGGGAACGATTCCCTCGGCGGCCAATCTGTTGCGAACCGCAGTCAGCACAGCGGGGTTAGCGGACTCACCGGGCTTCACATTCTGGGTTCCTGGAACCTGCCGCCTGCCTCTCTTGACGACGAGGGTTCGATAGTTCTGGAGCTGTTGGCTCAAGCCGGCATAGTCATCGTCAGTCGGCCGCATGGTTCCGAGCGTCTTGTCGAGTTGCGCGTAGCGAAGATTCCTCACCAGAGCGCTGTCGATGTTCTCCTCCTGGGGATCGATGTGCCACGCCTGGGCGACGGTGCGGGGATCGACCTGTCCCGTAAGCAGATCTTCGCCAAGCGCGGTGAAGGACGCGGTGAGCACGACATCGGCGGTCGCCAACTGATCGGCGGTGGGCGTCTTGGTCTGCTTGAGCGCACCGATGGCCTGGGCCAGCGCTCCGATCGGGTAATCGTCGAGGCGCATCCCGTCGGCGCTGGCGGCGAGAATGGCGTCGGTGAGTGCTTTCGTTCGGGTTTGGTGCAGGCCGTTGGCGGTGAGCCAGAGCGGATTGCTTCCGTAGAGCTTGTAGAGCCGCCTGGTGTGTCCCCACTGGTCGTCGTCGATCCTGGGCAGCTTGGGACCGTCCAGCTTCTTCTGGATCATCGCCTCGATCTCGGTCGACGGGACCCCTTGAACCGAAGTCAGCTTGTCGGGCGCCCAAGTCTGTGCATTCTCTGTCTTGCCGGCGCCGGAGGTTTCCTTTGCCTTGCAGGCGCCAAGCCCGACGGCGATGGCGAGCGGGAGAACTGCGTAACGGGCGGACAGACGGACGCCGCACGCGACCTTAAATAAAGAGAGCATAAGGCTCATTCATCCTGGAACCGAATTGAGGTAAGTCTGCCGCTGGATAGGCGAATTGCGGGCCAGCACGGCTGGGCTTATGTCACCTTCCCAGGAACATCCACTCTGTTCAGCTGGTCAAATACTCGTGGCGGCTGTTGGGTTGTAGCTCCCTTCTTCCGAAGATCCGCCAAAGACCCCTAACGAGGATGAACCAATGATGGCTCGCGCTAAAGTACTCATGGCCGCGGCGTTGCTAATCGGTGGCGCCACTGCCTGCTCAGACCTGACGGGCAATACTTCCCGGGCGGACGGTGTCTACCACCTGCAGACCTACAACAACTCCAACCTCCCGTATACCTACACGGACGCCAACAACAACACCGTCACCATCCAGACCGACACCTACTCGCTCAACAGCGACGGGAGCTACACCGAGTTTGCCACTTACCGGATCAACAACGCCACGCAATCGCAGTCGGAAATGGGGACGTGGAGTCAGAGCGGAAGCGCCGTGACGTTCTACCCATCGCAGAGCACCTTTGGCGGCACCCTCACGCCCTACACGGGCAACCTCGGGAACAGCAGCTCGTTCAGTGGCGCGCGGACCCTTTCGTTCAACATCTCCGGGACAACTGCGATCTACTCCGAATAGCGGGACGACAACCAAACGGACGCGGGCCCGCCGAATTACTCGCCGACGATTTTCAGGTCGGCGAGGTCGACATCGGCTGCCGCGCTCTCCTTGCCCAGTACCTGCCGTACAAAATCCGGCCACCAGTTCGCTTGAGGCTCGCGTGACTTGTACTGCTCGAGCGCGGCCCAGGTCCGCTCGTGGATCTCCTTGCCCAGCGGGACCGCGTCGGCTCTGGTGATCCCGTCCCGCTTGAGCGCGCGCCTGCCGATCTGGGCGTGCAACACTTCGTCGGCCCAGTCGTAGTCGTGAAAGTGCGCCGACAGCTCGTCGCCGGCTTCGACGGCGGTCTCGTACTCGAAGCGCTTGCCGGTCTCACTCGGCATCAACGACTGTTCAATGGCGTAGAGCAGTATCTGACGCTCCCGCGGAGTAGCATGGAGATTGAGACGAAGTGAGAAGCCGACGTTGAGCGGGATCTGCGTCCAGTCAATATCGCGGTCCTCGAACGCCACCGTTCCCATCATCGCATGCCGCGCTTCGTCCCAAAGCTGCCGCGAGTAGTCGAGATAGAGCTCCCACGGCTGATCTTTCCGCTCGAAGAGAAACGAGCACATCATTTCCGGGACGTCCATCTCGAGCGTCCTCTTGCAGAGCAGCGCCAGGTTGCGCTCGTCCGCGGGAACGCCCGGTGCGTTGTAAACGAGGTGCGGGGGAAAGTTGAAATTGCAGAGCCCGTGAAAGCGGCGATCACGCTTTGGCTCGAAGTCCGGAACGAACGGCTTCGCCGCCCGTGATTCGGGCAGCGGTGGGTCCATCGCCCGGATCGCCGCACCGGGATGGCCGTCACTCTCCTCCAGATCGATGCGCGGATCTCCGGCTATCCCACGCGCGGCGTCGAGGTAGATCTCCAGGTGCTCGCGCCACGAAGTCGCGAGCGCCGCAGAGGCTTTGCCCTGAGTGAGTGCCGACAGTGCGGCTTCGCCCCATTCGACGGCTTCAGTCACTTCGAGCAGCGCATACCGCATGAAGCGTCGGGTCGGGTGATCCACCAGCGGGTTGGTGTGGTGAATATGGTGGTAGTACGCGTCACGGAGCGCCGGCAGGGCAACTCGGTATACGCCAGTGACGAGCTCTTCCGGATTTTCCGCGCGCAAGAGCTCTTCGAGGAACGCGTCGAGCGCAGAGTCGGGAGGCTGCTCAAGCGGCGGTGCAGGGTGCCGCATTTCGACAATCCGTCGCCGCAGCCAATCGGCGTGCTCCCCGCAGTACCACTGATGCAAGGAGAGGGCACACTTGACCTCCCAGACAGGCATGGATGCGAGGTGAGCCAGCATGATGTCCATCAGCCGACGCTCCGCCCAGTAGAGCCGCAGCAATCGTTGAACGTTTTCTTCCACCGAGTAGCCGATGTGCGCCGCCTGCGCGTAGGTGGCGACGCCAGCCAGCTCCGGAATACGGGTTGTGGGCCTGGTCATAAAGTTGGGTGAGAGCATCTAAGAGATAAAACGAAAACCCGGCGCCAGCGAATGTTCGCTGACACCGGGTCTTCTGCAGCCGCCACCGGCGCTATCCGCCGCTGGCCTTTTCACAATCGCGTCTGCGAGGTGCGCGAGGGTGAAGGGTGGGTCTACTGCAACAACTCAGCGTTTCGAATTGGACAGCGCGAACCGTAAAAACGTTGCAACGGATCGCCACAACAGACATTACGGAGTGCCCGTAATAAAGTGTCAGACCGCAGGAGCAACGGAATCGCTCGTCACTGCACCGGGCGCCATACGAGATCGGGTCGGGAACCAGCCTCCACAACCTGCTTGAGGATTGCGATCTGACCTTCGTGGTAGGTGTGATGCTGAAGCAACCCGCGGATCACGGTTCCTACCGTCGTTCCAGTCCCGAGCGCAGGATCGCGCTGATCTCCGATCCAGCGAACGAGCTCCTCGGGGTTTAGCGCATCGACGGCGGCTTCGATCTCCTTCTGGGCAGCGCCGAGATCATCCTTTGCCGCCTTCCACGCAGCTTCGCCGCCGCCGAACCGGGGTGCCGGCCAATCTTCTGGTGGAGACTTCGCGTCGGCACCGCGGACGCGGGATGCCACTTCTCGCGTCCAGGCGGTCATGTGCAGCACCAGCTCCCAAATTGTGTGCGCGTTCGGAATTGAACGCCGAGCGGCGACGTCCGCGTCGATACCCTCGAGGACGTGAGTGATGGACGAGCCGTGCCACGGGTCGCCGTCGTAGACCTTACGCAGATCCTCCCGCAGCGCCTCGAGGTCGGATCGGGGGCGACTCATCGTGGTGTCCTCCGCATGGAATCAATCACCTCTCTGAGAAGTTGAGCGCCACGCCCCAGCTCCGCCAGCTCGGGTTCCCCGAGCCGTTCTATTGCGGCCGCCAGCAAAGTGACTCGGCGAGCTCGGCCGGCGGCGAGGACCTTCTCCCCCCTGGTGGTCGGGTAGATCCAGGTGAGCCGTCGATCGCGCGCGTCACCTTTTTTCTTCACCAGTCCGTCTTTTTCCAGCCCGGCGACGATGCGCGTCATGGTGGGCGGCCTTACCTGCTCCGCCGCCGCGAGCTGCCCGAGGGTCAGAGGTTCGCCGAAGACGACCACGGAAAGCGCGGAGAGTCTTGGCGCGGAGATTCCACTGGCGTCGTCTTCGATGCGAAGCCGGCGGAGGAGATGAATCGCCGCCGAGTGGATCTGATCGGCGAGGGCGAAGGCCTCGGCCTTACCTCTCCGCGACTTCACTCATCAGGCTGACCACGTTTCCCTGACCGTCAGAGACGGACGCAAGCCATATCTCGTGCCCATTCATGCGCGTAATGATGCGTGGCTCCTCGAGACTCTTGGCGCCGGAAGATTTCAGGGTCGCATGCGCTTCCCTGATGTCGCTGACGTCGTAGAAGATCACCGCGTGCTGCTTGTCTCCATCCTCACCCTGTGCGTCCGGCCCGGCGAGCATCAGTCGCACACCCGCGCAATCGAAAAAGGAAAGCGCAGGGGGAGCGTCGAACAGGTGCTTCAGTCCGAGTGTCTCCCGATAGAATCGGGCGGCTTCCGTCACGTCGCGAACGGGAATCGCGATCTGCGTGATGCGCTTCAAAGCGAGTCCAGCACCGTTGGACATGATGCCTCCAGAGGTCGTTAGCTGTGCTAACGATGGCATCCCTGGGCGCGAGGCGCAAGGATCTTCGCGATGGCCCTTAGTCGGGAGCCGCTTCGACCTTTTTTTTCGACTTCGGCCTGGCGTGCGACTTCAGCTCCTTCTCGACATTTTCGGCCAGATCGCGCAGCGTCTCCCGATCGTCCTCGCTGAACTCGCGCGGCTGCTTGTCCATGATGCACAGCGTCCCCACGCTGTGTCCGCCCGG
>JALYYH010000279.1 GCA_030946665.1 Gemmatimonadota bacterium | reverse complement strand
GAGCCGTCTCGACCGCAACGCCAAGAAATTCTTCGTCGAGCTGCACAAGGCAGGCGACCCGCGTCACCGCATCGAAGCGGCGTACTAGCATGGCGCGGTCGAGTACCGCCGCGTCGAGGCCGGCTGCCGAGCGACAGGATTCGTCGCGCTCGAATGGAAGGGCATCACTATCGCGTGACCAGAGGCTGGAGCTGTATTACTACATGCGGCTCACGCGCTCGCTCGAGGAGCGGCTCGTCAATCTCTACCGACAGACCAAGGTAGTCGGGGGTCTCTTCCGCTCCCTCGGTCAGGAAGCCGACGCGGTGGGTAGCGCCTACGCGCTCGATCGCTCAAAGGGCGATGTTCTGTCGCCACTGATTCGCAACCTCGGCTCGATGCTCGTGCAGGGCGCAAAGCCGAACGAGATCATCAAGCAGTACATGGCCAAGAGTGACTCCCCGACCCGCGGCCGAGAGCTCAACATCCACTACGGCGACCTGGTGCGCGGATTCATTGGGCAGATCTCGCACCTCGGCGACATGGTGCCAGTGATGGCCGGCGTCACGCTCTCGTTCAAGATGCGGAAGCAGGACCGGGTCGGCCTCGTTTACGTCGGCGACGGCGCGACCTCGACGGGAGCGTTTCACGAGGGGATCAACTTCGCGGCAGTGCAGCGCTGTCCCCTGGTGGTGGTCGTCGAGAACAACGGTTACGCGTACTCGACCCCGCTGAACAAGCAGACCGCCGCCAAGCAACTCGTCGACAAAGCGATCGGTTATGGAATTGCGGGCGAGCAGGCCGACGGGAACGATGTGATCGCGACCTACGAGGCCGCGAAACGCGCCGTGGACCGCGCGCGCGCTGGCGGGGGCGTCACTCTCGTCGAGCTCATCACGTATCGGCGCAAGGGACACGCAGAGCACGACAACCAGTCGTACGTGCCGCCGGGAGAGATCGACAAATGGGCGAGCGAGAATGATCCAGTCGATCGGTACATCAAGCGACTTCTGGGTGAAGGCTTCGATCAATCGGAGCTGGCCGCGGTCGACGCGCGAGTGAAGGAAGAGATCGATCGCGCCACCGATGAAGCCGACGCCTCGCCGATGCCGGAGCCCACCGATGCACTGGTAGGGATCTACGCCGATCCGCCGATTCTCGCGCCGCTCTGGTTTCGCGAGGGAATCAAATCAGCAGTCGAAGCGCACGAGCGTCCGTCCAGTTGGGGGACGCACGATGCCTGAGATCACCTATCTCGAAGCGATCAGGGAAGCGCTGTTCGAGGAGATGGACCGCGACCAGAACGTGTTTTGCCTGGGCGAGGACATCGGAGCGTACGGTGGTGCATTCAAGGTCACCGAGGGCCTGATGGCGAAGTATGGCGAGCAGCGTGTGATCGATACGCCGATTTCCGAGGCGGCCATTATCGGAGCGGCGGCAGGCGCCGCTCACATGGGGATGCGGCCCGTTTGCGAGATGCAATTCATCGACTTCATCTCGACGGGATACGACATGTTGACCAATTACGTGGCCACGGCTAGATATCGCGCGATGCTCCCGTGTCCGATGGTGGTTCGGGGGCCGAGCGGTGGATACGTGAGAGGGGGGCCGTTCCACTCACAGAATCCGGAAGCGGCGTTTCTGCACACCCCCGGTCTGAAGATCGTGTATCCAGCGACGGCGAGCGACGCCAAAGGATTGCTCAAATCAGCGATTCGCGACGAAGACTGCGTCCTCTATTTCGAGCACAAGTACCTGTACCGTCGCATCAAGGAGTCGATGCCCGGGGGTGATCATCTCACTCCCATAGGGAAGGCGCGGATAGCGCGGGAAGGTAAAGACGTCTCCATCATCACCTACGCGGCGACGGTATGGAAGGCGCTCGATGCCGCGGAGCAGGTCGAAAAGGAGGACGGTCTCTCCGTAGAAGTGATCGACTTGCGAACGCTTCTTCCGATGGACGACGATGCGATGATCGCGACTGTGAAGAAAACCAACCGGCTGTTGATAGTTCACGAGGACACCCGCACGGGCGGAGTCGCCGGCGAGATCACGGCACGCATAAACGAGAACGCCTTCGAATGGCTCGACGCGCCGATCCTGCGTGTGACCGCCGCCGACGTGCCTCTGCCCTACTCTCCGCCGCTGGAGGACTATGTGCTTCCACAGACTTCCGACATAGTGTCGGGGCTGCGGAAGCTCGCTGCCTACTGATGGACTCGCCGGAGCTCGATCGCGAGGGAATGGTCGCGCGAAACATCGGCGTCGGATGCGTCACTACGGTCGCCGGATTTGTCAGTGGTGGGATGATTGCTGTATTCGTTGCCAAGTTCGTCGCAAGCGCGCAGGGATGCAGACCGCCCGAGGGGCTACCGGCGTGCAATTGGTGGGTGTATGCTGGTATTGGAGCGGCTGTCGGAGCGCTCACGCTTCCTGTTCTTGCACTGCGTCGTCTGAACCAGAATCGGCGCGACAAATAAGCGAAGTAAGGAGAAGCCGTGGCACGCGTAGATATCATCATGCCGCAGATGGGCGAGTCGATCGCCGAGGGCACACTCTCGAAATGGTTGAAGAATGTGGGCGACGAGGTCAAACGCGACGAGCCGATCTTCGAAATCTCGACAGACAAGGTCGATGCGGAGATCCCCTCGCCGGCGGCTGGGGTCATTGCTGAGATCATCGTAAAGGAAGGCGAGACCGTTGCCGTCCAGACAGTAGTCGCCCGCCTGGAGACGGAAAAGGGCGCGGCCGTCTCTGCGGAGGCCGCTTCGCCGGCGCCAAGCGCTGGAGCGACGAGTGCGCCCGCAGCCATGAGCAAGTCTCCCGCTAAAGCTGTCGCACCGCCGGCCCCCCAACGGGAAGATACTCCGGCAACAACTCCAGGGCGTCAGCCGCCAACCGCGCCCGTCATCGCCGTATCACCCTCCGGCAATGGAAATTCATTCGAAGATCGGGTGCGTACCAAGTCTTCGCCGCTAGTTCGCAAGATCGCCGCCGAGCACGGGCTCAACATCTCTTCGCTGCAGGGAACCGGTATAGCCGGACGCGTTACCAAGCGCGACATCGTCGGTTTCATCGAGTCCGGGGTCAGCACACTCGCCGCTGCTCCCGGATTCCGAGCGGGTGGAGCTCACGCACCGGCGATGCCCGGGCCGTGGGCTGGCGATGTCGTCGAACCGATGTCCAAGATGCGCGCGCTCATCAGCGAGCACATGGTGGCGTCGCGACACACATCGGCGCACGTCACGTCATTCATCGAGATCGACTTCACGCGGATCACGCGAATTCGCGCCAAAAACCGCGCTGAGTTCGAGGCTGCGACCGGGCAGAAGCTCACCTACATGCCGTTCATCATCAAGGCGGTCACTCAGGGGCTGCAGGCGTTCCCGATCGTGAACTCGTCGGTCGCCGGAACGAACGTCATCTATAGAAAGCAGATCAATATTGGGGTCGCCGTCGCCCTCGATTGGGGTCTCATCGTACCCGTAATCAAGCACGCCGATGACCTCTCCCTGTCGGGAATCACGCGTGCCCTCAATGATCTTGCGGCGCGCGCACGCGCCAAGAAGCTTTCGCCCGAAGAGGTGCAGGAAGGAACCTTCACCATCACGAACCCCGGCGTTTTCGGGTCGCTGATGGGAACGCCGATCATCAACCAGCCACAGGTCGCAATTCTCGGAGTCGGAGCGATCGAGAAGCGGCCCAAGGTGCTGGCCGGCGCTGATGGGGAGGATACGATCGCGATCCGTACTTGCGCTTATTTTTCGATCTCCTTCGATCATCGCGTCATTGACGGCGCCGTCGCCGACCAGTTCCTCGCCTTCGTGAAGAAAACCATCGAGACATTTCCGGAGACCGGACTCTAAGATGCCCAAAGCTCTTACAATTCAGCGCTCGACAGTTCCTTCCACCGAGCGGGCAAACTATACCAAGCGGCTGAAGGTCCTCCGCTCGCACTTTTCCGCCGCGAATTGCCGATTCTGGGTGTTCGAGGAGTCGTCGCTTCCAGGCGCCTTCATCGAGTTCACCGAAGCGGACGATCAGGAGACGCTGACCGTGGCGCACGCGAATGCTCCGCACAAAGCGCTCGATCCAACCCGGGTATATCGCGAGGTCGAGCTCTAGGATGCCGGCG
>JALYYH010000249.1 GCA_030946665.1 Gemmatimonadota bacterium | reverse complement strand
GAGCGCGAAGGTGTGGAGCAAAGTGCGTTTCATGGCGATCTCCTGAAGAAGTTTTTTCTAGCGCCTCTACGATGCCGCTCGGCTTCTCAGGGTTGAACGCGACTTTTTATTGCGCTCTGCGAAAGGTCACAGGTCCCTTGAAGGTGCGAACTGATACTCTCGCACCGCCTCCGCTCAGCTCCATGGTCAGCTCGGCGCCGCGCCCGAAGCGCCCTGGAATCGGCGGGTGCTTGGACAGATTGTTGGTGATGTTGCCGGCAATCGTCGCGGCCGAGACGCTGGCGCCCATCTTCTCCGGAATTCCGATCTCCACGCTTCCGCTGTGGGTGTCGAAATCGAAGGTGCCGCTTCTGTCGAGCTTCCCCGTAAACGCGATGTTGCCGGTCACCGTCTCGATCTTGGTGCGCTCGAACACACCACCGTCGACCTTTATCGGTCCACTGACAGTGGAGAGTCCCACATCCGGGCTGGCGCCCTGAAAGGTGATCGTACCGGTTGCCGTCTTGGCCCGTAGCCACGCCGGGGAACCAATGACATGAATATCCCCGTCAATCGCTTCCGCGTTCAGCTCGTGTGGATTCCCTCTCACATCGATGCTGCCACTCACTACGTACAGATCGAGCCCGCCCGTGACGTCGCTGACGTCGATGTTTGCCGTCGCAGTCTTCACCCACAGGCGCACGCGCGCGGGCACCCAGACTTCGAGGCGGGTGGGCTTGGGATCGCGATCATTGGCAGCCTCGACGAACATTTTGGCGCCCGTGTAGCCTCCGCCCATGAAAAACTTGTCACCCGCACCCAGTGTGCCTCGCACCATGACGGTATCCTTGTTCCACCCGTGGACGACGACGCTGCCGACCATGTTGGCGATCCGCAGCGCTCCTTCCATCCCGAGCGGGATCCTGCGTTCCACCTTCTTCTGCGCATTGGCCGGTGGTGCGCAGAACAGGAGCGTGATCAAAGTAAGGGGCACGCTTAGCCGCGACACGTAGCGCGCGCGGAAACGAGTGAAGCCGCCGAGCATTCTAAGTACCACGCGTCAGCTCGGTCGTGCGTCGCAGCAGATCGACCTTCTGCCGGTAGCTCGCAGACAGCATCTCGACCAGCATTTTGTTCGCGGGATCGCGTGCGAGCGCATTCCTCGCCTCGAGAATTGCCTCGTCGATCGTGCGCAGACTCGCCTTGAGCTGAGCGACGGTCTCGGGCGCGAGCGACCCTTCCTGTTGATCGAGCACATCCTGCAGCATGGCCGCAGTTCGCAGGTAGTTGTTCTCCTCGATCGCAAAGGCGGCGAGACTGGCTGGTGTCGCCTCGGATCCGGAGGTGCCGGCCGCTGTGTCCCGTGAACCAGCACCGGCGGTGTGTTGATTCAGATAGAGCGCCGTGCCCGCGGAGGAGAGTACGGCGACGAGAACCGCCGCCGCCGCCAGCATGAAAGGCCGTTGCCACGCTCCGAATCGAGAGCGAGAAGCGCTCGCACGCGCTGCGCTCTCCTCACGCGCGATCACCGAGCGGATTCCCAGCCACGCATCAGCAGGCGGGTCGAGCTCTTTGGGCAGCTCCGCCGCGCGAGCCAGTATTCGCTTCAGGCTCGCGATCTCGGCGCTGCACATCTCGCAGGCGGTGATATGCTCTTCAACCGGAGCACGCGCTTCTTCTGTCAGCTCGCCTGTGACGTAGTCATCCAACAGGTGCTTTATGACTTCGTGTGTCATCTCAAGACTCCAGTCTCTCTCTCAGTAATCTGCGCGCCCGGTGCAGTTGCGCCTTCACCGTCCCAACGGTGACGCTCAACTGCTCGGCGATCTCCTGGTGCTGATACCCCTCGACATCGTGGAGCACGAACGCGAGCCTGGCTCCCCTGGGTAGCGACGCGATCGCGTTCTCCATGTCCATCTTCAGCTCGATGCCACTGGTGCGTGCCGCGCCGGCAAGGCGCGACGTGTCCTCCATCGATAGCACTCTTGCCGCGCGTCGTCCTTCCGCTCGCGCGCTCTCGAGCATAGTGTTCACCGCTAGTCGATGCAACCACGACGAGAATGCGCTATCTCCGCGAAACGTATCGAGCCGACGCCACGCTTTTATGAAAACGTCCTGCAGCAGCTCCGTCGCGTCACGTCCGTTGCCGGCCTTGAGTCGAAGACAAAGCGCGTAGATTCGCGGCGAGTGCTCGCGATACAGGAGCTCGAACGCATAGACATCGCCGGCTTGCGCGCGCCGAATGCAATCCAGCGCGGCAGCTTTGTCTTCGGCATTGGTTGACGGGACAGACCCGATCGTATCTGATACCACCGCGCTCGTCTTCATCTCAGGCGGAACTAAGATGCCACTCGGCGCCCCGGGGTTGGAAACCCCGAAGCGTCAATTTCACGAGTTATGGCTGTTGCGCGAGGTTCGGCGAAGAGATTTGCCGCGCCGAGCAGTTATTCGATGTCGCCGCCCAGGTCGAACTTCGAGCGGGTGAATCCGACGATTCGATCGAGCCCGGCCTTGACTTCAGGCGGAATATCTGACCGCTTCATCAGCCGCTCCGCCTCAGCACGGATCGATTCGAGCGCCTGCATGAAGTTTCCCTGCTTCAGTTTCCCTGTATCGTCGGGCATGGGGGGGGGTGGTTAAGGGTTTCAGATCCTGAGCATCAGCGTTCAACAATCCGAACCATCCGTGCTTACACTCGCGCCAGCTGTGGAGGCTTGGCAGCCGGAAGTTGCGGCGTGGCTCGCCGCTCACCAACCTGTTGACGCCACATCGCGTAGTAGAGTCCGGTCCTCTCGAGCAGGTCCCCATGCTGACCTGCTTCGACGATCTTGCCGCGCTCGAGTACATAGATGCGGTCCGCGTGCATTACGGTCGATAGCCTGTGTGCGATCAGGATCGTGATCACCTCTCGTGAGTTGGCGACATCGCGCATGGTGCGGCTGATCTCTTCCTCGGTAAGAGAGTCGAGAGAAGACGTCGCTTCGTCGAACACGAGCAGATGCGGCTTGCGGAGCAACGCTCGCGCGATCGAGAGTCGCTGTTTCTCTCCGCCGGAAACCTTCACTCCGCCTTCGCCTATTACAGTATCGAGACCCTTGTCCGCTCGCGCCAGCAACGTATGAGCGGCTGCCTTGTGAAGAACTTCGAAGCACTCCGCGTCGGTCGCGTGGGGATTCACGAACTTGAGATTCTCCCGAATGGTCCCGGAGAAAAGCTGCGCGTCCTGCGTCACGAACCCAATTCGCTCACGCAGCCGATCGAGATCGACGGAATCGCTGGGAAACCCGTTGTACAGAATCCGGCCGGTCTTGGGCGGATAGAGACCCACCAGAAGCTTTACCAGCGTGGTCTTCCCCGCTCCGGATGGACCCACGAACGCGATCGTCTCCCCGCGCTTCACCGTGAATGAGATATCGGTGAGTGCGGGAGTGGTCGCGGTCTGGTGGATGAACCCGACGTTCTCGAACTCCAGATTCTCGATCTCCGCCAAGGGAACTGGAGCCGCTGGCTTTGGGTCCTTCGGCGTCTCGAGAATCTTGCGGAAATTGATCAGCGAGACTTCGGTCTCCCGAAACACGTTGATGATGTTGCCCAGCTCCTGCATGGGACCAAAAATGAAGAACG
>JALYYH010000009.1 GCA_030946665.1 Gemmatimonadota bacterium | reverse complement strand
TTCCAGATGCGGATCACTCCTGCCGCGCTCGATCAGATCAAGGAAGTGGGCGATCCGATGTGGCAACAGTACATTCCCACCGTCGAGGAGCTCGATGTGGTAGACGGCGTCATCGATTCGCTCGATGAGGACGGCGACTCACCGGTGCCGAACATCACGCACAGGTATCCCGACCGCGCCCTCTTTCTGGTCAGTCCGGTCTGCGCCACCTATTGCCGTTTCTGCACCCGCCGCCGCAAGGTCGGCGATCCGGAGAAGATCCCGCTCAACCAGTACGATTCCGCATTTGCATATCTCCGCGAGCACACCGAAATCCGCGATGTGATCATGAGCGGTGGCGACCCGATGATGCTGAGTGACCGGAGGCTCGAGTACCTCTTCCAGCAGCTTCGGGCCATCCCTCACATCGAGATCATCAGATTAGGAAGCCGCATCACCTCGCACCTGCCGGAGCGTATCACGCCCGAATTCTGCGAGATGGTCCAGAAGTATCACCCGATCTATATGAACACTCACTTCAATCACCCGAGTGAGCTGACACCTGCTGCGGTCGCAGCGCTGGATCGCCTTTCGAGAGCCGGAGTATCGCTCGGCTGTCAGACGGTGTTGCTGAAGGGGGTCAACGATGACCCGAAGGTGATGATGAAGCTGATGCACGAGCTGCTGAAGGCGCGCGTACGGCCCTACTACCTATATATGGCAGACCAGGTGGCGGGCGGAGAGCACTTTCGCACTACCGTGCAGAAGGGCCTCGAGATAATCCAGGCGCTTCGTGGATGGACGTCGGGGCTCGCAGTTCCGCAGTTCGTGATCGACTCACCGGGCGGCGGCGGCAAGGTGCCGCTCCTGCCCGAGTACCTGGAGTCGATGAACGATGACGAAGTGGTCTTCCGCAACTACGAAGGGAAGCGCTTCGTCTACAAGCAGCCGCGGCAGGTCCCGGCTACGCCGAACGAGGTTGAGCGGGCTGCCGAGCTCGATGTAGTCCCTATCGGTCGAAAGAAATCCACGGCGCCACGGCGTACAAAGCGCCGGCGCGCGGCCGGCGAGTAGGTCACCTGATTGCTCATAATAAAAAAGACCACCCAAAGGGTGGTCTTTTTTTTTCTGACGAAAGAGAAGTCTTACTCGCTCTCCTCATCTTCGAAGGTGAGCGCATCCGCTTCCCGGACGCGGTCGAGCATTGCGTTGACCGGTATCCCGACGCCTCGGTCGTTCAGCGCGGATTCCTTGGTCGAGCCGCGCTGGAACCAGCTCCCCACTTCAGGTGTGGTGTCCGTACCACCAGCAGCCGCCTCTTCGTCAGGGGCGATATCCGAACCATACACGTCCATTCGACCTCCACGGGTTTACTGTCCCTTGCAACCATACCTACGATACCCCAAAACAGTAGTTTCGAGTCGTTGCAAGAAGCTACAACGGGAGCCGAAACCCTCCTATAGTAAGACGATGTTCGACACCGTACTGGTACAACCAGTAAGGGTTTTATCGGATGGTTTTTGGGTCGATTCCCCTGGTAGCGAATATCCGGCCAACCGCCTCGCCGATCTTGTTGTTGGGGGTGCTGGCGCCCGCTGTAACACCTACGCGAACGGGGCTAGTTTCGGGAAGCCACCCCACGGATTCCGCCTCTTCCTTCGAGCCGAGTGGGCGGTGCCGGATCCGCCCTGAAGCTGGATCGATGTTGTCGGCGTCTTCGACGTGGAAGGTCCGGACACTTTCCGAACAGAGAGCCGCCAGTGAAAGCGTGTTGCTGGAATTGTAGCCTCCGATAACGATCATTACATCGAGCGGCTCCTTGAGCAGCTCGACGACGGCGTCCTGACGCTCCTGCGTGGCACTGCAGATGGTGTCGAAGGTCCGGAAATTCTCTTTCGCGTAATCCGTCCCGTGCGCGCGCGCCATCGACTGGCCGACTAGCTCTCCAATCGCGAGCGACTCGCGGGCGAGCATCGTAGTCTGATTCGCCACGCCAATTCGCCCGAGATCCCGCACGGGGTCAAAATTGGGAGATGCGGCGTGACCGAAGTGCTCCATCAGAGCCTCACTGGTCAGGCGATTCTCAATGAAATCGCAGACCAGGCCGGCCTCTTCCATATTGCGGACGATGAAATAGTGAGCGCCGTCGTACTTCTGGGCCTGCGACGCCGTTGCCCGCGTTTCCTCGTGGTAGTACTTGCCGTGGATCAGCGACGTGAACCCGTCGCGAGCATAGCTCTCCACCCGCTTCCATACGTTGAGCACGGAGCCGCAGGTGGTATCGACCATCACGCAGCCGATCTTCCGAAGTATCTCGAAGTCAGTGATTGTGACTCCGAATGCAGGAAGGATTACCACATCTGTCGCGTTCACCGCAGTGAAATCGATGCGGCCGTCCTTGGGCATGAGGAACGTGATTCCCATCGCCTGGAGTTTCGAGTTCACGTGCGGATTATGGATGATCTCCCCAGCCAGATAGATGGTACGATCGGGGAACTTCTTTCTGGCCTGATAAGCGTACTCTACCGCACGCTCGACCCCATAGCAGAACCCGAATTCCTTCGCTAAACGGATGGTTAGATCACCCGCTGTCAGGGTATATTCCCTCGCCTGGAGCATATCGACAAGCTGGCCGGTGTAGTCGGAGGCCAGTTCGGACTGAATTTCGGATTTTAGCCCGAAACCCTTCCGAAAGTAGGTGCCCCCGGCGGCGCTGGCCTGCATATTTCCATTAGCTTTTCCGCCCACTTCGGGCGTGATCTTTACCGACGCATCAGTGTCAGCCATACCCTCTGAATCTAGTAGTACCGTGCCGATTATGCGCTTCGACAAACGACGATGACCGAGTCCCTCGGAGCGTACCCCGCAGCGCATTCGATGGCGCCAACAGAGAGCGCGTCGTCGGCCTCGTTCATAGCACCGGCTACCTCTCCATCTCTGTTACGACCCCCTCCACTGTCCAAGGGGGACACGATCGGTGTCGTCGGTCCATCGTACGCCCCTCACGGCGGCTGGCTTCGCCGCGGGGTCAAGGCGATGGAAGAAGCTGGATACAAGGTCATTCTCGAGCCGGAGATTGAGCGTTTCCGACGCTTCCAGCAGAACGAGGACAAGAAGCGCGCGGAAAACCTGATGGCCATTTGGAGAGAGCCGGAGGTCAAGGCCGTGATTTGCGGCACTGGCGGCTATGGCGCGGTGAGAATTCTTCCTTATCTCGACGCCGACCTGTTTCGCCGTAACCCCAAGGCATTCGTAGGCTACTCCGACATCACGGCGCTGCATCTATGGCTGATGAGGCGGGCCGGGCTGAGAGTGTTTCACGGTCCAACGATCGATGATCTCTTCCCCAGCGGCGCCGATCAAACGCTTTCATCGCTGCTGACCGCGCTCACAACGCCTAAGCCCGACACCATGCTCGGGCGTCACATCGCTCGCGCCGTCCGACCTGGAAAGGCGTCCGGACGCCTGACCGGGGGAAACCTATCGCTCGTGCAGCAGACGATCGGCACCCCCTACGAGATCGACACTCGCGACGCGATCCTCTTCCTCGAGGAGATACACGATCCGATGTCCGTCGCCGATGAGCGGCTGCTGCACCTTCGCGCGGCGGGGCTGCTGCGCAATGTGCGCGGAATTGTGTTCGGACAGCTCTCGCTCGACCGGTCCGAGGAGGACGAGTTCGAAGATTTCCTCCTCGATCTCGTGTCCGATCTGGACATCCCGATCCTGATGGACTTCCCTGCGGGACACGAGATCCCGAACCTCACTCTGCCACTCGGCACCGAGGTCGAGCTCGTGACCGACGATCTCACGGGCTGGGTCTCGTACCGTGAGGACGCGCTGGCGTACGCCGCGGAGAGGCCGAGGCTGAGTCTGGTCTAGAGCGACCCCGCGGCAATCGCGGCGTCGATGGCGGTGCACCAGACGTGGAGCAGCATCAAGTGGACTTCCTGGATGTAGGCTCCAACGTCGCTGGGCACGGCGACAACGAGATCCGCTTCGGCTCCCTGCAGCCCTTGCTGCCCGCACAATGCGATCGTGGTCGCGCTCTGCTTGCGAGCTGCCTTGAGACCGCGCAGCACATTCTCGGAACGTCCACTGGTCGTGATTCCAATCACGAGATCGCCGCGTGCGGCGAGGCCTTGTACCTGCCGCTCGAACAGCGCCCCGTAACCGAAGTCGTTGGCGATGCAGGTGAGAACACCCGCGTCACCCACCAGAGACACGGCGGGCAGAGGACGCCTGGTCTCCTTGAATCGACCGATCAGCTCTTCGACCAGGTGACTTGCCTGGGTCGCGCTTCCGCCGTTGCCAAACGCGAGAATCTTCCCGCCCCGCGCGATGCACGCGATCAACACTTCAGTCACTGCGTCCGACGCGGGCTGAAGCGACGCAATGCAATCTTCAATGACTTTCTGGTGTTCTCGGAAGTGCGTTCCGAAATATTGTGCTGGCATGCGCGGATTATACGAGCACGGACACCGGACGCCAGTGGGACGGCAGTGGGACGGCTCTAGCGGCCGCGACGTCGTCTTCTCAAATCCGACCGGCCGCGGGGAGGCCCGTGACCGCGGCCGCTCTTCCCGCGCGACGAGTCGCCGCTGCTTCCGCGACGTGCTCCCTGACGATGGTGTTGGCCGCCTCGTCTGTGTCGCCGGAATTCACTGGCGATCTGGCGCACTTCCCGTTCGGCGGTGGACAACATCGCGCGATCGTCGGCCGACTCCTCGACTTCATCGGGCGACCACGGCTGGGCGAGGCGTTCCTGCAGATCATCCAAGCTATCCGATCTCACCGCGCCACGCTGGCCGCGCAGCACGACGAATCGCACGGGACGATCGAGCTTGGGGATTTCTTCCTCCGTCAGCGACCGTGCGATCTTCTCCGGCAGACGCAGACGCGCAACACCGAGACGCTTGCCGTCGCGCTCCTCGACGTCATAGTCGATGTCCACATCGCGGTCGCGGATCAAAACCTGACCGGGGAGCTGGGCGAGACGATCACGTACATCAGGCGCCACGAAACTGTCCCTGACGATATTCAAGTGTGCCGATTTGAACTCCTCGAGCGAGCAGACATCGCTCAGCTGCTCTTCGTACAGGGAGGCGAGCTCGGGAAGCCCGAGTCGCTTCGTCTCGCCGCCTGAGCGCTTGTACGCATCTCGTATCTCTTCGATCACGTCCCGATTCTTTTTCACAGCAAAGTGGCGCGCTTCCCCTCGAGCCATCGCTTCTGCGAGCAAGTGACGCGCTTCTACCGCGTGCTCGGCTGGAAACTCGTCGATTGTCTCGATCTCACTCTCCAGCTCGAACCCGAAGTGCTCGAGCGATCGGTTTAGCGCTAGCGGACCGTGTTTTCTCCGCGGATCGTATATCAGCTCCACTTTTCCGCGCGTCGCGTACCGGCGAATCAGCCCCATTGGAATCTGGGTCCCTTCGATTGCCGCGCGCGGGATTCCTGAGCGGTCAGCGAAGTACCGGAGGTCTCCCGCGATTGCGCCCCAGCTTCCGCATACACTCGTCTTCGAGACCCGTGCTTCAGTTCCGTCGGCGGTCTGCTCATCGATCACGAGATCGAACGGCATGTACTGCGCGAGCAGCTCGGTGAATTTGCGATAAGTGTGGTCTCGCGCGTTCACCATGCTCGTCGGCAATTCCATGCCGAGGCTTCGATAGATGCTCGCCGTAGCGAGTGCGGCGTCTTCGATCGCCTTGACGAGCACTCCACGCTGCTCCGCCCACTTCTCGATGCTCTCGTCGAAGAGATGTCTTGGGAGCCCATACACCTCTCCGATGTAGCCGCAGTGCGTGAAGGCTTCGGCGTAGAGGTTGTAGGCAGTGAGATGATCGCTTCCCGGGACCGTCACACCTGACAGGTCGCGTTCTTCTCGAGTCATTCGGTGCAGCGACTCGATCGAGCTCATCACCGCCAGGTATGGGACGAGCTCGTCGTCGGCGTTGACGAGGAGCTCTGCCCACGGCCGGTCGACGGGCATTGCCTCCACTGCCTTGCCGTAGCGGGACAGCCTTCCGTTCTCGATGATTCCGCGCTGCTCCAGGAGAGTCACCGCTTTGCGATAGGCAACGCGGTCGAGTGGCACCGGCAGCTCCAGCTGGTCGGCGGCGACGCCGAGGTCGGCGCAGGTCATCGCAACCCGTTCCGAATCGCCGGCAAGCTGAAACTCCGGCGCCGTCGGCCTCAGCGCGTTGAACTGGATGTCGCGATCCGACAGGATGAAAACCCTGCCGCCGGCTACGCGGCCGTGGACACGTCCGGCCATCTGTAGAATTTCGTTTGCGCCCAGATGCAGCTTGGTGAGGACGTTCTTCCCGCGCTCGATGATGTTGCTGAAGCGAGTGTCGTCGATGACGACGGTGTCGAGCCCCTGCACATTGAGCGCGCTCTGACCGGCTGCGGTCATGGCGAGAAAGTAGGGCTTCTTCTCCTGACCTTCGAGAAAAGGCCGAATGATCCTGATCGGCTCGCCGCCGTGATAGAACGCGGTGTTGATTCGAGGAAAGCGGTCACCAACTAGCTCGGCGGCTTGTTCCACTCCGGCGCGGGTAGGCAGAAACATTCCTACCCCGCGGCGCTCCTCCGCGACCTGCTGCAGAAACCGATCGTCGAGGAAACTCTGAGGATCCTTGCGCACGATCTTGACGTCCGCCGCTTTCGATGGATCGAACGCCGAGCTCTCGAGCACCGCTGCCGCGTTGAGGTAGCGAGCGTAGAAGGTCGGGTCGACCGTAGCTGAGAGCCAGATGAACCGGCACCCGACTCTCTTTCCGAGCGCGAGGCAGAGCTCGAGCTCCGCCGACGTCTGGTGAATTTCATCGACCACGAGGGTGTCGGTAGGCAGAATGTCTCCGTCCTGAAACCAGCGCCGCGCAATTCCTGTCGTCACGACGATCACGTTCCAGCTCGGCATTTCCGGCGTCGCCTCACGTTCGCGATTCACGACACCCACTCTCAGCACGTCGGTTCCCAGAATCGTCTCGGCGATGGGGCGAATGGAGAGAGTTTTACCGGTGCCTGTTCCAGCTACGATTCCGAAGCCCTTCTTCGCAGCGGCGAGCTCGCGAATCTCCGGGCCGTGCTGCTTCTCGAGGATGGTCGGAATCCGCAGCCCCAGCGCCAGCTCGATGGTCTCACAAGCCGCCCGGGTGGGCGCTATGACGATGAGCCGCCCCGTCGGAGGCTCGGCCGCGACGAATGCGGAGTGGTCCGGCGGGAGGTATCGATCGGTGACGGTCCGCTGCATTGGCTATGGAAGGTGCATGGATCGCACCGGATGCGAAACGGCCCCGGAGAAATTCCCGAGGCCGTCGCTATGTCTTCAAGAGACTTTAGTCTCTATTGGTACCACGCTAGTTGTCATCGTTATTGTCGTGGTTGTCGTTGTTACCATTGTTGCCTTTGTTGCCGCGATGCTTGTCTTTATTCTTCCCGCGGCCGTTCTCATTGTTGCTTTGATCGTTATTATTGCCACGGTCGTTGTTGTAGCTCCCATTGTTGTAAGAGCCATTATTGTAGGTGCCGTTGTTGCCCGCGTTGCGGGTACTGATGATCGACATGCGGCCATTCCGGTCGCGACGCGCGCGCTGAATGATCAGATTGCCGTTGGAGTCGCGTGTCTGGCGCTCGTAGATCGTTCCGCCATTGTCGCTCCCGACCTGGTACCATCCGCCACTGACGCGGTTGTTGGTATTGTCCACGCAGTTGGTCGTGTTGCTGCCGCTGCGACCGAAAATGATGTCGCCGACGCTGTTGGTCGACCGGCTGTAGGTACAATCGTTGGTGCGATTGCGATTGCTGTTGTTGCCATTGTTGCCGTTGTTGCCATTGTTGCCCACCGTATTGGTGCTGATGATGCTCATGCTGCCGTTGGAATTACGGCGCGCGCGCTGCACCACGATGTTGCCGTAGCTGTCCTGTACTCGGCGCTCGTAGATCTGGTAGCCGCTTCCATCGCGGCCGACATAGGTCCACGATCCGTTGGCGTTCGCGCTGGTCTCGACTCGGCCCAGAATCTGGGCGTTCAACGGCGCTGTCGATGCGAGGGCCGCGAGCGCTAGTGTGATCGCTAATACCTTCATCTTGGAATCCTCCGATTAATTAGGTCGACAAGCGCATCAGTCGGATTCGACTTGCTCCTGTCTGATTTTCCTTTCTTGTTGTTTGGCGACTCATCGCCGAATAGAACCTTTCCGTTCGCTGGCCGGTTTCTCACCGCCGACGCGCAATCCGTTGGCGCCGGCTGTTGCGCGGCCGGAACCTGGTTGATCCAGATTCGGCACATGCCGGCGGGTGGATAGAACGCGGGCGGTACGATTTGTTCACGACTCGACTGTTGCTGAGTCGTGTTCGTCCTGGGCTTCACCGGTACGGGACGCTGCGCCTCCGCGAGGCTCGCCGAGAGGACGACGCCGACGACGGCGGGCGCCAAAAGGCGAACAAAAGGAGGTCTCGATAGAAAGCTGAAACGGCGAATCATGGCCCTATGGGGTGCATGAGGGGTGCCAAGTCAGGCCAATACGGATAAGCGCTTCTGGGACAACGGGTTAACGCGCCTTCAACATCTCCTGAAAACAGCATATTGTCCTCCCTGAGGGACGACCGATTGATACACCCTAGGGGGTTTCCCGGATCGCTTGGAGCGCCTAGTCCCCGAAGGAAATACCCGTGGCTCGAGCCGTCAATACAGTATCGTGGTCGGTCTCGACCCGCTTTGGGCTCTTGAGAACTTCGGCTAGTGGAACAGTCACGATGTGCGGCGACTGGAGGGCTATCATGTGGTCCCATTTTTCGTCGGCAACCGCGCGCACCGCTGCCCCTCCGAATCTCACCGCCAGCAGCCGGTCATAGCTGGTAGGTTGGCCCCCGCGCTGGAGATGGCCGAGGATGAGCGAGCGAGTCTCTTTCTTGGTGCGCTCTTCGATTTCGTCGGCTAACCTTTCGGCGACTCCTCCGATTCTCACCGCCTGCCCTGGCATCGACCTCCCGCGGATGGCAGGTCCTTCACCGCGCGGGTAGGCGCCTTCCGCGATGACGACGATGGAGAAGTGTCTTCCCGACTTA
>JALYYH010000228.1 GCA_030946665.1 Gemmatimonadota bacterium | reverse complement strand
GCAGATTCGCCAACAACGAGCTGGTGCTCAAGCAGGCTGACAGCGCCAAGATCCAGATCGATCCGGCCGAGATCGCGCAAATGCACGCGAGCTTCGTCAATGCCGTCAAGCAGGCATGGAGCCAGCTCGGCATTACCCCGTCGTCTCTGGCCGACAGTGCCAGGAGCGAGGGCGACCGCGAGAAGCTCGTGGCGAAGCGCATCGACGACTACTTCACCAAAATGGTCCAGGAACAGGCTGCTTTCGTCGCCGTCCCGACTCCGCTCGCCAACGTCCTGCGCCAGAAGTACAGCTACTCGTTCAACGAGGCGGGATTGGATCGGGCTGTCGAACAGGCTGCCAAGATCCGCAACTCGGCTGACTCTGCTCGCTCGGCAGCGCGTCCGCCGACGGCGGTTCCGCTGAACCCGGCGCTGCCCCCCACGGCGTCGTCCACTCCGCCCGGCGTCAAGAAGTGATCGAACGACGTTTGCTCGCCGGTGTACGAACCAGGATGCTGAGACACCTGGTGGTTGCCACTGCGCTCATTCCCGCCGCGCTCGGGGCGCAGGCGCCGGCGACGGCCGCGCGGACCATTCCCGCAACGCTTCCCATCGACCGAGTCGTCGCGATCGTTGGGGATCAGCCGCTTCTCTGGACCGATGTGCTTACCGCCATCAATCAGCGGCGCGCTCAGGGACTCCAGGTTCCCGCCGACTCCGTCCAGCAGGCCGCGCTCTCCCACACGGTTCTCAACGAGCTCGTCGACGAAGAGATCCTGGTGCAGAAAGCCAAGGAGCTGAAGCTCGAGGTGACGGAGACTGAGATCGCTTCAGCCGCTGATCGCCAGATCAAGAGCGTTCGCTCCCAGTTCAAGTCGGACGATGAATACCGCACCGAGCTGCGCAATGCGGGGCTCGGATCGCCTGACGAGTATCGTAAGGGACTCATCGAGCAGTATCGTCGACAGAATCTGCAGCAGAAAGCGTTCGCCGAGCTGCGCAAGCGCGCCAAGCCGGTGAACGTGACTGACGATGAAGTGACTGCCGCCTTCGAGAAGAGTCGGACGGATCTGCAGAAGCGTCCCGCCAGCGTCACCTTCAGGCAGATCATCGTGTCCCCACACGCATCAGCGGCGGCAAAAGCAAAAGCCAAAGCTCGCGCCGACTCGCTGTTGATCGAGATTCGAAAGGGCGGCGACTTCGAGCAGATAGCGAAGCGCGAATCGATGGACCCCGGTACGAAGGCGCTTGGCGGAGATCTGGGCTGGAATCGGCGTGGCAGTGGACTCGTCCCGGAGTTCGAAGCGATGATGTTCGCGCTCCGACCGGGTGACGTGAGCCCGGTGATCGAGACTGCCTTCGGATATCACATCATCCGCGTCGATCGCGTGCAGTCCGCCGAGGTGAAGGCGCGCCACATACTTATCGCGCCGGTGATCGACTCGGCTGACGTTGCGGCGGCGAGGGTCGAAGCCGACACGGTCGCTGCCCAGTGGAGACGCGGAGTGGCGTACGACTCGCTGCTCGCCAGGCATCACGACCCAACCGAAGAAAAGGGAGTGCTTCAGCCCTTCAACCGCGACTCCCTGCCCGCGTCGTATCAGGCGGCGCTGGTTGGCGCAAAAGCTGGAGCTATCACCAATCCTTTCCAGCTCGCGAACCCGCGCGGCCAGCCGAAATTCGCCGTTCTTCAGGTCGTGACGGCAACCGACGCTGGAGAATACAATCCGAGCGAGATCCGCGAGCAGATTCGCGCCCAGCTCTCCGAGGAGCGGTCGATCCGGCAGTTGCTCGATAGTCTCAGACGGCAGACCTACGTGTCGCTCCGGATGTAGCAGTGAAAGTGCGCCTTGCCATGACCGTGGGAGATCCCCGCGGAATTGGCCCCGAGATCGTCGCCAAAGCGCTCGCCGACCCACGGGTCAGCGAGCGCTGTGACGTTGTGGTCGTCGGCGCCGAAGGTGCCGGAATTCCCGTTGCCGCGGCGGTCGGTCGCTGGCAGGCCGAGTCGGGCGGGGCCCTCGCGGGCAAGTTGAGTGGACTTGCCATAGAGCGGGCGGTAGAAATGGCTGGCGCCCGAGCCGTGGAAGGAATTGTGACAGCACCCATCGATAAGGCAGCTCTCCACGCCGGGGGTTACGACTTTCCCGGGCATACCGAAATGCTTGCAAGCCTCACCGGCTCACGGGTTGCGATGATGCTCGCGTCGGACAAGCTCCGAGTGGTGCTCGCGACGACGCACATCCCCCTCAGCAGCGTGATCGAGAATCTTACTGCTGATTCGATCATCGAAGCGGCCAGGATCACGCGCGGGGGACTGGAGAGATGGTTCGGAATTGTCTCGCCACGAATTGCGCTGTGCGCTCTGAATCCGCACGCCGGTGACAGCGGGAGGTTCGGCAACGAGGACGTCGAGGTCCTGGCGCCGGCGGCGCGGGCCGCCGGAATTCTGGGGCCCTTTCCCGCCGATACGGTATTCGTGCGAGCGATGCGCGGGGAATTCGACGCCGTTATCGCGCCTTACCACGATGTCGGGATGACTGCCATCAAGGTCGCTTCGTTCGGCAGCGCGGTGAACGTCACACTCGGCTTGCCGTTCCCGCGCACCTCACCGGATCACGGTACCGCCCTCGACATCGCCGGTCAGGATCGCGCCGATCCTTCCAGCATGATCGCCGCTACCCTTCTGTGTGCGTCGATTGCACTTCGCGTTCGCCCGTCCGGCGGTCGCCCATCGTATGAAGATCGACCGACAG
>JALYYH010000155.1 GCA_030946665.1 Gemmatimonadota bacterium | reverse complement strand
AGCAACAGCACTTCCGGCTGGTTGGCGAGAGCGCGCGCTATGCACACTCTCTGCTGTTGTCCGCCCGACAATCCGAGCGCGCTCGTACGCAATCTATCCTTCACTTCTTCCCAAAGTGCCGCCCGCCTCAGCGATTGTTCGACGATCTCGTCGAGTGATGTCTGACTAGCGACGCCATTGATGCGCGGCCCGTAAGCGACGTTTTCGTAGATGGACTTTGGGAAGGGATTCCAGCGCTGGAAGACCATGCCGACTCTCTGGCGAAGCGCCACGACATCCATGCTCTTGTCGAAGATGCTCTGGCTGTCGAGGCACATGTCGCCGTCGTGCCGGATACCAGGGATCAACTCGTTCAGGCGGTTGATCGACCGCAGAAACGTCGATTTTCCGCAGCCGGACGGGCCAATCAGCGCTGTGACCGCGCGGGTCGGCACGGCGAGGCTGATTTGCTTGAGCGCCTGCTTCTTTCCATACCAAAACGAGAAGTCGCGCGCCTCGATCGTTCCGAATTGTCGCGTGGAGTCGGGAGCGGGTGCTGGCGAGACCGCCGATGTCATCCGAACCGACCGGTGATGTAGGCTTCCGTGCGGGGATCTTTTGGAGTGGTGAAGAGAGCGTTCGTCGGTGCGAGCTCGATCAGCTCGCCCGCGAGCAGGAAGGCGGTCCGATCAGAGACTCTGGCCGCTTGCTGCATGTTGTGAGTGACGATAACCACAGTCACCGTTTCCCGCAGTTCGTACACCAGCTCCTCCACTTTCTGAGTGCTGAGAGGATCGAGCGATGCGGTAGGCTCGTCCAGGAGTATGACGCGCGGACGCGTTGCCAGGGCTCGAGCGATGCAGAGTCGCTGCTGTTGTCCTCCGGAAAGCGTCATCGCGCTCTCGTTGAGGCGCTCCTTCACTTCTTCCCAGAGGCCGGCGCGACGCAGGGCCTCTTCCACGATCTCGTCCACGTTTTCCTGCGCCAAACGCGATTTGGGGTCTGCTCGCAAGCCCGCCGCCACGTTGGCGCGGACTGACATTGTTGGAAAAGGCGTCGGCCGCTGGAATACCATTCCGACATGGCGCCGCACGGCTGTTGCGCTTGTTCCTTCACCATAGATCGCGCTGCCGAGAATTTCTACTTGACCGTCCACCCGGGCATTCGGCACGGTCTCATGCATCCGGTTGATGCAGCGCAGCAGGGTGGATTTTCCGCAACCCGAAGGCCCGATCACCGCCGTTACCGCCTGCTGCGGGACGACCATCGAGACGTTCCTTACCGCCGGAGCATCGCCGAAGAACGCCCACAAATGGGTGGTGACAATGCACGGCTTCTCGGGAGCTGCGGCTTCGCGCGCACCCACAGCTGCCACTCTCGGCGTGACGACGCGCGGAATCACGCGTGCCTCCGGCGCCACTTCAATCGACTGGAGCACCGAACTTCGACCGGGTGACGAGACGTGCCACAATGCTGATCACCAGCACGATGGAGATTAGTACCAGCGCCCCTGCCCAAGCCTGTGCATGCCATTCGTCGTAGGCGCTGATAGCGTAAGCGAAGATCTGGAGTGGGAGCGCTGCGATCGGCTCACGCAACGACGTCGACCAAAATTGATTCCCGAGCGCGGTAAAGAGAAGGGGCGCCGTCTCGCCGGCTATTCGTGCCACTGCCACAAGCGCGCCCGTCGCGATTCCGGCGAGCGCAGTGCGCACGACAACGGAGAGTGAGGCTCGCCATCGTGGATATCCAAGTGCCAGGGCGGACTCTCGCAGCGAAGTCGGGACGACATTGAGCATCTCCTCGGTGGTACGCGGTACGAGAGGAATCATCATTGCTCCGAGTGCCGCTCCGCCCGCCAGCGCGGAGAAATGGCCGACCGGGCGCACCAGCAACGTCCAAGCGAAGATGCCCATCACGATCGAGGGAAGACCGTTCAACACATCGGACAGAAAACGGACCGACTGGGCGAGCGGCGTCGATCGCTTCTCGGAAAGATAGATGCCTGCGCCGATTCCGATTGGCAGTCCGACCGCGCACGCGATTCCTATCAGCATGAGCGTTCCGACGATGGCATTCGCCATGCCTCCGCCCGTCTCACCAACAGGCCCCGGCATGTGGGTGAAAAACGCGACCGAGAGAGAACTCGCCCCCTTTCTGATCAGGTGAGCGAGAATCAACAGGAGAGGCAGAGTGGCCAGTATGGCCGCAAGATAGGTCAGCCCTATCATTGCGCCGCTTATCCAGTGGCGAGCGAGCCGGGTTTTCATACGGGCCTATCCCGCGAGACCTGCCACACGAGCCAGCGCGCCACCGCGTTAACGATGAGGGTGATTACGAACAGTATCGCCCCCACTGCCAGCAGCGCGGATTGATGCAAGTCGCTCGTAGCCTCGCTGAACTGGTTCGCGATCAGCGAAGCCATCGTGTATCCGGGAGCAAATAGCGACGCCGATATCTCCGGGCGATTTCCGATCACCATCGTAACGGCCATCGTTTCGCCGAGGGCGCGACCGAGACCGAGCATTATTCCGCCGATGATGCCTGATTTCGCATAGGGGATCACGGCATCCCGAATCATCTCCCAACGTGTGGCACCCAGTGCGAGCGCTGCTTCGCGCTGTGATCTCGGCACCGCCATCAGAACCTCGCGTGATACGGCCGATATGTACGGCAGCGCCATGATTGCCAGGATCAATCCAGCGGCGAGCATACTGGGTCCATACGCCGGCCCGGAGAAAAACGGAGTCGCGCCAAGGTGCAGCCGGTCCCGCAAAAACGGCATCACTTGCTCCCGAAGGAGCGGCACCAGCACGAAGATCCCCCACAGACCATACACCACGCTCGGCACAGCGGCGAGAAGATCCACGAGGAAGCCAATGGGCTGTCGGAGCCACGTCGGGGAAAACTCAGACAAAAAAATGGCCACCCCAATCGCGAGTGGTGTCGCGATTATCAGCGCCACTGCGGAAGAAACGAGCGTACCGAAGATCGCTGGGGCGGCGCCGAACTTTCCGGCCTGTACATCCCAATCGCTCGAGGTGATGATCGACAGGCCCAGCTTCGAGAAAGCGGGCCAGGCGCCGGCAAAAATTGCTATCGCGATCGCCATCACCAGCGCGGGAATCACCAGTGCGCAGGCCGTCGTGATTATCTCATAGATTTTATCCCCGATCGCCGTCTCATCGACTTTGAGACGGCGTCGGTCGGCTGTCAGAGCTGGGGCCGGACGCGCGGTCACTTCGTGCCGGTGAAATCCATGGTGGCCACCTTTGCCTTCACCCTGGGAGCCAGCTCAGACGGCAATGGCGCGTAGTCCAGCGATGGTGCTTCCGGCTCACCGTAGGTCATTGCCCAGTTGAGGAAGTCGACCAGCTTCTTACCCTTCACAGGGTCTGTCTGGTGCTGAGAAACGATAATCCAGGTAAAGGACGAGATCGGATACGAGTCGGCGCCGGGGGCATCGACGACGGAGACCCGAAAATCGGTGTTGGCGGGAAGAGTCGTGCCTACTCCGGCGGCAGCAGCCGTCACAGCCGGCACGGAGGGGAGGACGAACTTTCCGGACTTGTTTTTCACAGCGGCGGTTGGAAGCTTGTTCTGCTTGGCATAGGCGAGCTCGACGTATCCAATGGCTCCCGGGGTCTGCTTCACCTGTCCCGCGACTCCCTCATTACCCTTGGCACCAAGCCCCACCGGCCACTTCACTTCCTTCCCCTTGCCAATTGCCTTCCACGAGGGAGCCGCGGTGGTCAGATAGTCCGTGAAGATGTAAGTCGTTCCGCTCCCGTCCGAGCGGTGAACGACGAGGATGTCCGAGCTGGGGAGCGAGGCTGAAGCGTTGAGCGAGGCGATTCGAGCGTCGTTCCATTTCGTGATTTTGCCAGAAAAGATGTCGGCTATTACCGAGGGGGTCAGCTCGAGCGGAACGCTCAAGCCGGGAATGTTGTACGTGATGACGACGGCCCCGAGCACCGTGGGGATGTGCAGAATCGGACCGTACTTCGCCTTGGACATCTCCGCATCGCTCATGGGGCTGTCCGTTGCTCCGAAATCGACGGTGCCTTCGGAGAGCTGCCTGATGCCGCCGCCGGAGCCGATCGACTGGTAGTTGATCCTCACTCCAGTGAGCTTGGCGTATTCATCAAACCACTTGGAGTAGAGCGGATAGGGAAACGTGGCGCCAGCGCCCGTGAGATCGACCGACCCGCTCGATGAAGCCGTCGATGACGCGGTGCTCGAGTTATTTCCTTCCTTGGCGCACGCCACCACAAACAGCGCGAAGACAGCAAGCTTCAGGGCTTTCACGGATCTCTCCTTTTTTGTGGTTCGGCCGCGAGACTAGGGCAAAATACGAGCGCCCCCGGCCGGTCATGACTCATGCCATGTAACGACATCGTCACAACCGCCGGAGGCGCCGAGCCTCCCCGAGCAACCCCGCTAGAAGTTCGCTACGAGGTGCAGAAAGTAGGTCTTGGTTGCAGCCGCGATCGCGCCGTCTCTCGGGGTTTGCTCCTGATAGTCGAGCGACAGGGCCGATTTCCTGTTCAGATCCCAGGTAAGGCCGCCGATCACGGTGTTGATATAACCCGGCACCGCAGTGTTCGGCTTGAACCGGTCCCACCGAGCGATTAAGCCGAGTGGGAAAGTCGACTGGTCGTTCAGCAGTTGGAACGGCTTCATGGTGACGAAACCTGCGATGAGCCGACCGGTACTGTCGATCTCGACGCGTGGCGCGGCTAACGTGTTCAGGCCTGTTTCGCGGGCGTCCTTGCGGGTGGCCCAATCGAAACCGGCCGAGAGACGAGGGTCGCGGACGCCGACGAAGACACCGGACCTGGTGCGCGGCATCGAGGATCCAATCGGCCCGATCTGCCCGAGACCACCGGTGGCAAAGCTGCTGGCTACGGCACCTCTATAGGTCCAACCACTCAGCGCGAAGGTCTTGAGCACCTTGTTGTCCGATCCCGACAGCGGCGTGATTGTCAGACGCGCCGAATAGTCCTTGAACCGATCGGTTTCGCGGGACGTATACCCCGGCCCGTTCACGATTGTCGCGTAGAACTCACCGAACTTGTTGGGAAGGGTGAGGACCGTACCGACGCCGGCATCGGATGACGCAAAGAATCCGGCGCGTTCCACTGGAGTCGTCGAGATCCAGCGCGGCCAGAATTGCTCCATGTGATCGATGGCGACGTTATGGATCAATCCGCCGCGAGCCAAACCGGTCCAGCCACCACTCTTCAGGTAGTCATACTGGAGGTACGCGTACTTGGCGCGCACGACCCAACCTCTATAAAAAGCGTCGTTGGGTGTAGTCTGTTGCTGAAAGACGTCCGCGGTGACTCGTATGCTGGCGCGATCTCCGGCCGGCATGCGGAACGTCAGATAGACGCGCTCGACGTCGAACTTGTTCTGCGACTTCGTAGCTCCTGCTGCGCCCTGATACTGGTAGTTAGCGTACAGGACTCCCGAGAAATCGACAGGAATCGATACCGTTGCGGCAGGAGGGGCCGGCGGGGGTGCCGGCCTGGCAGTGTCTGCGGGCTGCTGCGCCGCGAGGGCGACTGGTGCAACCAACGCAATGAGCAGCCCAATTGTAGTACGGTTCATCGAGCGCTTCCAACGCGAGCGTTGGCCACACGGATAGTCTTCAATCTGCTCTGAAGCTGCGCAAGGATTGGCGCAGGAAGGGGCGCGTAATCGAGTGACGATGCCGTTTTCTCCCCATCCCTGTAGGCCCAGCGGAGGAAGTTCACCAGCTTTGCGCCTTTGACGGCGTCGGGCTGATTCTGGTACACGAGAATCCACGTCATGGACGAGATCGGATAGGAATCCTTCCCGGCAGCGTTGACGATGGATACTCGGTAGTCGGTGTTCTTGGGCAGTTTTGCCCCAGCGGCAGCTGCGGTGACCGACGAGATCGAGGGCGTGATGTAACGTCCCGCGGCGTTCTTGAGATTTGCAAAGGCGAGGCCGTTTTGCTTGGCGTATGCGAGCTCCACGTAGCCGATCGATCCAGGAGTCTGCTTCACCTGCCCGGCCACGCCTTCATTGCCCTTTGCACCAAGACCGGCGGGCCACTTGATCTCCTTGCCCTTGCCGAGCGTGCTCGACCAGGACGGGCTTACCGCGGAGAGATAGTCGCTGAAAATATACGTTGTCCCGCTTCCATCCGAGCGGTGGACGAGGAGGATGTCAGAATTGGGAAGAGCCACCCCGCGGTTCTGTGCGACAATCCGCGCATCATTCCACTTGGTGATCTTCCCTGAAAACATGTCCGCGACCACGTCGCCGCTGAGGTTCAGCGGACGGGTAACGCCGGGGACGTTGTATGTAATGACGACGGCGCCCATGACGGTGGGGAAATGAAGGACGGGCCCGCCCTTGGCGTTGGCGATCTCCTGGTTGCTCATCGGGCTGTCTGAAGCGCCGAAATCGACGGTCTGCTCAGAGAGCTGTCTGATTCCGCCGCCTGAGCCGATCGACTGATAGTTGATCTTGACTCCGGTGCTTTTGGCGTAGTCGGAAAACCACTTCGAATAGATGGGATATGGGAACGTCGCGCCGGCTCCGGTAAGATCGACCGACTGGGCCAGAGCGCTGCCTGCGAAGAACGCTACCGCTGATAAAGCGGCAGCGATGCTGCGGACGGTTTTGATCACTTATGACTCCGTGAGAGGAAGTTTGTCGCACTCGAAGCTCTCACGCTCGTGTAACGGGTAGTCACACCGGATGTAAAGACTGTGTCACGACTGACCCGTCGCCGCCACATCCGGGAAAAAAATTCTGGCGGTGGTTCCCGATCCCACGACGCTGTCGGCACTCACCGATCCGCCGTGTGCCTCGACCAGGTGCTTCACGATCGCCAGTCCAAGCCCGGTGCCGCCAGCTTCGCGAGACCGGCCACTGTCCGCCCGGTAGAATCGCTCGAAGATCCGCGGCAGGTGCTCCGGTGCGATGCCGACGCCGGTGTCCGTAACGCTGAGAACGACACCGTTTCGGGCCACGGCGGTCTCGATGGTAATTTTTCCGCGCTCCGGCGTGTGGCGGAGAGCGTTCTCAACCAGGTTCAACAGAATCTGCTCGAGCGCGGTCCGGTCGGCGTGGACGATGCTCGCGGCCGGCGCGACTCGCGTTTCCAGGCCGATGTTCTTCTTGCCGGCGACGGGAGAGACTCGGGCAAATACTTCCGTCGCTACCTGAGCGACTGTCACACCCTCGAGCCTCGGCTTCCAGTGACCCGATTCGATTCGCGACAGGTCGAGCAGCTCATCCACGATACGCTGCATGCGCTGGGTGTTGCTGTGGATGGTCTGGGCGAACTCGGATCTTCGTTCCGGAGAAATGTCCGGATCCTGAAGTGTCTCTGCGAATCCGCCGACGATAGTAAGCGGAGTGCGAAGCTCGTGCGAAACGTTGGCGACAAAATCTCTTCGCACGGCCTCGAGCTTCCTGATCGGCGTCAGATCGAAGAGTGCGACGACCGCGCCCCCGTCTATCAGCGGGCGGGCGGTGAGGGACATTGTGTTGCCGCCGATCACAACTTCTTCCGGCTCGGTATCGGTACCGTTCAAGGCGAGCGATATCGCGCTCCTGAGCGTGACCTCACGCGGCAGGTAGTCGATACTGAAGGGCAGGGGGCGATCAATCGAGAGCAGGCGCCGCCCGATCTCGTTTATTCGCACGACCTCGCGGGCCGGGGAAATCGCGATCACTCCTTCGTTGAGCGTTTCGACGAGCGCGGAAAGAATGGACTGCTCCCCCGCCAAGGCCGAGATCCGCGCTTCGAGCTGTTCGGCTAGACGGTAGATGGCATCGGCGAGATCACCAACCTCGCCCGGCGCGGCGAGCGCGGGATGGAGCCGGCGCTCTCCCGCCGCAATCGAGCGCGCGACGTCTCTAAGCTCGACGATGGGCTTGGAGACGGCGCGAGAAAAAAGCAGGACGAGGATCGCGGCGAATAGAAACGAAATCAGACCTGCCGCAATCACGCCGTTTCTGGCGCTGCCAAATATCTCCTCGACCGCTCGGGTGGTGAGGGAAACGCGGGCGACGCCGCGCGGTGCTCTCACTGCGACGTAGATCTGCTCCTCGCCGGTAGATGGGCTCAGACGCCGCGCCGAGCCGACGCCGTTCTTGAGAGCGGCGACTACCTCCGGGCGAGTGCTGTGATTCTCGAGACGCTGAAGGGTGGGACCGTCAAATTCGGAATCACCGACGACGCGCCCCGTCGAGTCGATGAAGGTGACCCGACGCCCAGTGGCCATTCCGGCTTCGTCGGCGAGGGAATCCGCATCCACACCGGGTTTCCACTGTGCGGCGAGGAGCCTTGCCTCGCCAGCAAGATCGTGGATCGTCTGATCGGTGATGCTCGAATGAAGCTGGTTGTCGATGATGATTACTACGGAGACCACCATCACCGAGATGATCGCGAGCGATTGAAGCAACAGCCGTTGCGCCAGCTTCACGGGCGATCGGAAACGTTCTTGATCCTGTACCCGAACCCGCGCACTGTCTCGATCAGATCTCCAGCTCCTCCCAGCTTCGCCCGAAGACGCTGGACGTGCATGTCGACCGTTCGCGTTTGAATGTCGGGCGCTGCCTCCCACACGATCTCGAGCAGCAGATTGCGCGGCTGCACACGGCCCTTCCGTTCGGCGAGCAGCAGAAGAAGCTTGAACTCAGTGGGCGTCAGGTCGACTTCGCGGCCGTCCACCGTCACGCGGTGCGCCGTAGTGTCGATCCGCAACGGCCCGACCTGCTTTACGTCGCCCGATTCGTCTCGTCCGGCTTTTACGCGTCGAAGTATTGCGCCAACGCGAAGAACCAATTCCTGGGGGCTGAATGGCTTTGTCAGATAATCGTCAGCGCCCATCGTGAGACCCTTGATGCGGTCGCTCTCCTCGCGGCGGGCGGTCAGCATCAGCACTGCGATGCCCGACGTGGCGTCGTCAGCGCGCAGTTCCTCCATGACTTCCAGACCCGACAAGCCCGGAAGCATGAGGTCGAGCACGACTATGGCCGGCTTGTCCCGACGGGCAAGGGCGAGGCCTTCGGGGCCGCTCGTCGCAGTCGATACGGTATAGCCGGATTTGGCGAGATGGTAGGCAACCAGCGCCACGATGTCAGGCTCGTCGTCGACGACGAGTACCCGCTCAGCGGAAGCTGTCGTTTCAGTCACGGAATGAAGTTGCCCGCTCCGGCGACGTGGCGTCAACTCGCTGCTTGTCACAAACACGTTACGATAACGTTGCACTCCCTCGGCGAACTGAGTGCGGCTAGCTTTGCAGATCATCGATCGAAACACGCACTCGTCAAATCCATGCGAATCCGCCCTGCATACGCCGTTCTTTCGCTCGCGCTTGGTTGTGCACCGGCGCGGCTGCCGCGCTCGACTTTGCCGGTCGATCTGGTAGTTGCTACGACGACTGACGTGCACGGACGCCTGAGAGCGTGGGATTACTACGCGAACCAGGCCGAGGCGGTGCGCGGCCTGTCCCGAGCGGCGACGATCGTCGATTCTGTTCGCGCCGCCAACCCGGACCGCGTGATCCTGCTCGATGCCGGCGACCTGTTGCAGGGGAATCCGCTCGCGTATGTGGCGGCGAAGCTATCGACCGACCGCGTGAATCCCGTCATCGCGGCGATGAACGTAATGCGCTACGACGCCGCGGCGATCGGAAACCACGAGTACAACTACGGCGTCCCGTACCTCGATAGCGCCGTGAGGCAGGCCAGCTTCCCATTTCTTTCCGCGAACACCTATCGCGTCGATCCAGCAGGTGTCCATGCCTACCAGCCGTGGACGATCATCGACCGCGACGGAATCAAGGTGGCGATCGTGGGCGCGACTACTCCCGGCGTCACCGTGTGGGACGCCGAGAACATCAAGGGACGACTCCGGTTCGGCGACATCGTTCCCGCGGTGCGACAGGCGGTGCAGGAGGCGCGCAATGCCGGCGCGGACGTCGTTCTCGTGACGGTGCATTCAGGTCTCAACGAGGCGTCGAGCTACGACACAGTGACGACGGGAGTGCCCAGCGAGAACGTCGCAGCGCGAGTTGCCAGTGAAGTGCCTGGGATCGATCTGGTCCTGTACGGACACTCGCACAAGGAAGTGCGCGGTAGTACGATCGGAGAGGCTTTGCTGATACAGCCCAGGAACTGGGCGACGAGCGTCGACGTGGCGCATTTGAGCATATCACGCTTCGGCAACGGCTGGAAAGTCACGCAGAAGCGCAGCGATCTCATCGAGGCAGCGGGCCACACGGAGAATGCGGCCGTGCTGGCCGCAACCGACGCGATTCACCGCGAGACGGTCGCGTATGTCACGACACCGATTGGATCAACCCCGGAACGCTGGAGCGCGGATTCAGCGCGACTCAAGGAGACTGCGCTGATCGACTTCATCCTGGAAACGGAAAGGAAGGCGGCGGGATCCGATCTTGCGTCGACCCCCGCGTTCTCGACCGATGTGACGATGGGGGTGGGACCGATTACGATTGCACAGGTCGCTCAGCTCTATCCGTACGACAACACTCTGCGCGCAGTACGGATCTCCGGGAAACAGCTGCGCGACTATCTGGAGTTCAGCAGTCGATACTATAAAACGGTGCCGTCGCCAACCGCGCCGTTGGAGAGCGATCCACAGGTCGCAGGCTACAACTTCGACATCGTTTCGGGGGTCGATTATGTGATCGATGCGTCGAAGCCGGTGGGATTCCGGATCATCCGGCTTGACTACAAGGGCGTGCCCGTTCGCGACACCGACACCTTCACGATGGCGCTCAACAACTACCGCCAGAGCGGCGGAGGTGGCTACTCCATGCTGAGCGGCGCGCCGGTGGTCTACGACAAGCAGCAGGAAATCCGGCAGCTGTTGATCGAGGAGGTGAAGCGACGCGCGGTGTTGCGACAAGCCGATTATTTCACGGCCAACTGGGAGATTGTGCGCGGCCCCGGCCTCGAGATACATCAAGGAGGCGCCAAAGCGCCTCCGGTCCGTGTCATGCCGACCGTCCAGCCGGCGTTCCCACCCGGCACCAGATTCCTGCGAATCATCGCCACCAACGATTTTCACGGCGCCCTCGAGCCGCGTCCGGATGCGGCCGGGGTGATGCGCGGCGGGGCGGCGTACGTTGCGACTGCGCTGGACCGGGCGCAGAAGGAATGCGCTCCCAATTGCGAGACGATTCTTCTGGATGCCGGCGATCTCTTTCAGGGAACGCTCGCATCGAACCTGTCGTTCGGGCGTCCTGTGGTCGACTACTACAATAGAATGGGCTACGCGGCGTCAGCCCTGGGGAATCACGAGTTCGACTGGGGAATTGATACTCTGCGGGCGCGCATGCGGCAGGCGAGGTTTGGAATCCTCGGAGCCAACGTACGCTACACCGACGGGCGAGACGTAAAATGGATTCCGAATGACACGATCATTACCCGCGGGCGAACGAGGATTGGAATCATCGGTGTATCGACGGTGGAGACGCCGACTGCGACCCGAGCGGCGAACGTGGTCGGTTTACGCTTCGACAATCCGGCTCCGATCATCGACAGCATTGGCACCGCCCTGAGAAAACGCGGAGCCAGCTTCATAGTGGTGGTCGCCCACGCTGGAGCGTTCTGTTCCAGGGATGGTGCAACAGCTTGTCACGGAGAGATCGTCGATCTCGCCGGAAACCTCAGCACGAAGGTGGACGCGATCGTGAGCGGCCACACTCACACGCTGGTCAACACGGTGGTCAACGGCATTCCGATCGTTCAAGCCCGCATAAGCGGGAGGGCTCTCGATATTCTCGATCTCCCCCTCGGCGCTCCTCCCGGCGCGCCGGTGAGACACGAGGTGCGGGAGATCGCCGTCGATACCATCAAGCCAATGCCGGCGATCGACTCAATCGTCCAGCGCGCGGCTGCCCGCGTCGCCCCCATTATGGGGCGCCATATTGTGTCGATCCCGGCGACGCTAACGCGCCGGGGTCCTCAATACCCGCTTGGCAACCTCATCGCCGATGCGCAGCGATGGGCGGGGAAGGGCGACGTCGCGATCATGAACAACGGCGGGATCAGAACGGAGCTCCGAGCGGGCGAGGCTACCTATGGGTCGCTGTTCGAGATCCAGCCATTCGGTAACAGCCTGTACTCCCTCACGATGACTGGCGCGCAGCTTCGTGGATTGCTCGAGGCGATGCTGGCCAAGTCAGCCGTCGACGATCACGTCAGCGGCCTGAGCATCAAATACGACCCGTCGAAACCCGCGGGCTCGCGTCTCGTTTTGGCGACAATGGCGGGCGGGACTGCCTTGTCTGACACACGGGCGTACAACGTCATCGTGAATGACTTCCTCGCGACAGGGGGCGAAGGCTACAACGCGAGCGGCCGCGCCACCGCTTCGAAGCCGCTCAACATCGGGGACCTGGACGCGCTCATCGACTATCTCCGGACTTTGCCCGCGCCGGTCACCGCACCGGCGGAGATACGAATTTCGCCTGTTGGGCAATGACCGAGACAGTCCGGATCTATATCAACGCCAAGCCGATTGACGTGCCCGCTTCATCGACCGCGATCGACGCCGTCGAAGCCCTGGACGCGATCCAGGCAGCCGCTGTTCGCAGCGGTGAGCGGCTGATCACTGATAGTCGCGGGATCGTGACCGCCAACAACTCGCCCGTGCACCAGGGCGCAATTTTTCGCATCGTTCGCGCTCGTCAATCCTCTGACGACATCGACTCCAACACGCTGTAATGCCCCTCTCGATCTTCTCCAATAAGCTCCGCGAGCTGCCAAAGGCGGAGTTGCACTGCCATCTCGATGGATCGGTTCGCCCGGCGACACTTCTCGATCTTGCGCGCGAGTACCGGGTCAAGATGCCGAAGGACACACCGGAAGAGCTCGCTGAAGTCATGAGGGCGGATGACGCCCAGAACCTCGAGGATTATCTGCGCCTCTTCGACATCACGGTTTCGGTGATGCAAACCGCTGACGCGCTCGAGCGCATTGCGTACGAGCTGGCCGAGGACGCCGTGGAAGATGGTGTTCGCTACATCGAAGTGAGGAATGCGCCGATCCTGAACGTCGTCGGCGGTCTCA
>JALYYH010000111.1 GCA_030946665.1 Gemmatimonadota bacterium | reverse complement strand
CGTCGCGCAGCGCGATGTTGAAGCGGGGACGGTATTCCTTGATCAGGTTGGCTTCGAGGATGAGCGCGTGGGCCTCGCTGGGGACCACGATGGTATCGAGGTCGGCAATGAGGCCAACCAGGTGCCTCGTCTTTACACTCTCGAGCTGATCGTTCGCGAAGTAGCTGCGTACGCGCGACCGCAGGCGTTTCGCCTTTCCCACATAGAGGGTAGTCCCGTCCCTGCCCTTCCATAGATAGACACCAGGTCCATCGGGAAGGTGGGGAAGCTTTGCGGCAACGACGTCGGGAACGGGGAGCATGTGTAATTATACCACGCCCGATCACGAGCGTTCACCGCGTGCGAAACGGAAGTCGCAGCAGTCTCCGACCGCGATCGATGACGTTGCTCGCCTCGGGAATACCGAACGCAGCGGTGATACCGACGTAGGTCAGCCCGTAGACGGTGAGCAGGACAATAGCAATCAGTTTGGAAGGGACAGCGTTTTCGTGCGGGGATAGGATCGGCGCGCCGCGATCCGCGATGAGCTTGTAAGCCCACGGGATCGCTGCGCCGACCGCGGCCGCTGTCCAAAGCCGCGCCATGCGCGATGGGATGAGACGCGTCCTGCCGACCCGATTGTCCATCTCCCGGCGCAGCAGGTAAAACTCCACCCAGCCAGCCAAGCCGGCCGATGCCGTGAGCCCGGCTGCTCCGAGCTTCGGGTCCACGCCAAGGAGGCCCGGCAAAACCAGCGCGAACATATAGCCGAGAACACTCGTGAGAATTACTCGAACCACAGCAAAGCGAAGCGGCGTCTTTGTGTCGCGCATAGCGTAAAACGTGGATGAGTACAAACGGCCCATCGTCGACGCGAGGAGGCCGACTGTGGAGCCGATGAGTATCTGCCAGACCCAGATCGTCTCGCCCTCCTTGAACCTTCCCCCCTGATACAGCAGGTGCACAATGAGATCACCGAGCGCGAGCAGGGCAACCGCGCTGGGGACGATGAAATAGGCAATGCGATCCAGACCATCACTCAGGCGCCCGCGAAGATACGCGGCGATTTCGGCAGTGGTGCCTACCGCGCGGGACATCGCTGGCAGCTCCGCGGCGGAGATCGCCATTCCAAAGAGACTTATCGGCAGAACGTAAATTGCTTGGGCGTACGTAAACGACGAGACCGCCCCGTTGCCCAGATAGCTCGCCAGCCACGCGTCGACGTACGCACTCAACTGCACCACGCCTCTGCCGACAAATGCAGGGACGAAATTCCGGAACACGTTGCGGACGCTGGCGGCCGCCGCGGTCAGACGCGGCCTCACACCCCGCGCGTATTTGAGGACCAGAGGAAGCTGTACGCCAAACTGCAGCGCGCTTCCCACCACCGAGCCATACGCGAGGTAAATCGCCAGCTGAATCTGGCTGTGCCCGTTGTGGAAGAGCACCAACGTCGCAACCATCGCAAGATTCCAAAGCACCGGTGCGGTGTACGACATGAAGAATCGTCGATGGCTGTTCAGAATCCCGAGACACCACGCCGAGAACACCAGAAGACCGGCTCCCGGAAAAAGAATTCGCGTGAGTCGAACCGTCAGCTCGCGCTTCTCTCCCGTGAATCCGTTGGCGATGACTGCTACAAGCCACGGCGCAGTGAGAACTCCAAGCAGCACAATGACTGCGGCGACGAGCGCGAGCATTCCGGCGACAGCTCCCGCCAGCTTCGTCGCTTCCTCCTCATCCCCCCGACCGAGCAGGCCCGCATACTCCGGAATGAAGGAAGCAGAGAGGACTCCTTCGCCGAACAGGTTCTGCAGCATGTTGGGTATTCTGAAGGCCGCATTGAATGCATCGGCAGCCAGGTCCGCGCCGAGGAAGCGGGCCATCATTGTCTGGCGAATCAGTCCAGCCAGACGACTCAACAGAATGCCGATTCCGATGAGGAATGCCGCGCCCCTGGAGCGGTCGAACGCTCGGCTAGTGGTGCTCCGCGGCGCGGCCCGTCGCTCGATCGGCGGGGCAGCCTCGGTTACTTCGTCTGCCTCCGGCGGAAGGAACTCGGGAAGGGAGCGATTCTTCGGCTCGGTTTCGTCGGTCACGACTGGCCTCTCGCCGACACGGGCGCATCGAGCGGGCGCGCGGCTTCCGCGCGTGCTCCGACCAGGCGACGCGCGTGCTCCCGCGCTTCGCCCAACATTCCTTCCCTGAGCGCCGGTCCGTATCGAGCAAGAAGGGGCACGAAGTTGAGGGTTCGCTCTTGTGGCTTGCCCAACGGGTAGAGTGACCCGCGCGCGGTGGCGATATCGCGCATGATGTCTGCGTGCTGCCTTTTGGCGGCGGCTATCAGCCGTCGCTCGAAGCGATCCAGTCGACGCATCAGGTTCGCGCGCAAGCCATCCGTGACTGCCGAGCTGACTGGCGCGCGCTCTACTGCCACCGCCTCGCTCAATGCGTCGAGTCTGTCGTTAAACGCGGCGCGGGCGGCGTTCAGCTCTTCGATGACGCGCTTCGGCAGCCGGGCCCGTGCTACTCGTGCCTCGACCTCGTGAGGATCCCGAAAGTCCTCGGGCAGCAAGTGCAGCGATTCCAGAATTTTCTCCACGTGGGGCTCGACGATGGTGCACGACCAGCGCGGGACGATTGTTGGCCGGGCGACGCCGAGCGCGTCGGCGATAGGACCGATCTGCGCGAAGTACGCAATCTCGGCTGGGCCGCCAATGTAGCTCGCCGTCGGAAGAATTGCGCGCTCGACGATTGGGCGTAGCAAGACATTCGGCCCGAGATCCTCGGAGCTGACTTGCCTGGCTGCGGACTTGATGGGAATGCGCTTGCGACTGCCCGACGACGTGCTGAATACGAGTGACAGGCCCGCGACATCCTGCACCTGGGGAGTGAACCCTGCCGCTTCGATCTCTGCGTTTCGCGCGCGGACAGCCTCAGCCGTTTCGGTCGCCCGCTCGAGAGCTCGAATGAGTACAGGTTTCGCCGCAGCACGAGTCGCGGGATGGGATGCATCGATCACCGCGATTCCGAGCGGCGCGAATTGCGCTCGGAGAAACGAGACGTACGCGGACCCCACCGTTTGGCTCGAGGTGTAAAAGCGCTCCAGAAGCTCGATCGGGATGCGATCGATCGCCGAGCCCGCCGCGTGCTTGAGAGCCTCGAGCTGCGTGGACACATCGCCCAGCGGCATCGCCGCCATCGGAAGGCCCAGCCGCTCCGGGTGATCGAAACGAAGGAGCTGCGCGCCGCCAGGCACCGAGACGACCGTGCTGCTCGCCTCCCTGAAATCCGTGTCGTCCGTCGCCGCCCAGAATACTGGCGCGACAGGAACACCCGTGACTTCCTGAAGCGAATCGGCGAGCGCGAGCGCGCTCAGCGCTTTCGAAATCGTGTATATCGGTCCGCCAAAGAGTCCGGGCTGCTGGCCAGTCGTCACGACAACGCCTGGACCGCGCGCGGCTGCCTCGAGTCGCTCTCTGGCCTTTCCGGTTGCCTCGAATGCGGGCGACAATTTCCGAAGCCAGTCGTCGCCGAACTCGGATCTTACGCTCTGGATCCGCTGCCGCCACGATTCTGCATCCAGCGGCCTGGGCTCGTACCAGCCTTCAGGCGCCTCGCCCGCGGTTGCCGCGACAGCAAGCGGATTTCCGGACAGCGGCTGACTGATGACGCGCGGGACATTCACCGGCGGCTCGCAAAAAGAATCATTCGCGGTGACGTCTCGGACCATGGCGCACCGCCGTAATCGCCCACGCGAGCGACGATGGCGAATCCGGCCAGATCGAGCATTCGCTCCAGATCTCGCGGAGTCAGCAGGCGCACCCGCTCGATGTACTCCTTGCCTCGCTCACGCAGGGTGATCGTCTTCTCCACGAATCGGTCGTCAGGACTTATCGCGCGCGTTTGCTCGATCGTGACGCCGTTTTCGACGCGCTCGTCGTACGGCACCAGGGCGCTGCGCACTTGGGATGCATTCAGAAAATCGATCACCAAAGTTCCACCACGTCTCAGCGCATCGCAAACCCGCACCAGCACTCGTTCGTTCTCGCGATCGTCCTCGAAGTATCCAAAGCTGGTGAACAGGTTGACCACCAGGTCGAAGCTCTCCGGGGCGAAAGGCAGCTCGCGCATGTCGGCTCTGACGCACGGAGCGTCGGGCATTTCCCGCCTGGCGATCTTCAGCAGCGCAGCGGACAGGTCGAGGCCTACGGTCCACCATCGCTCGCACAACGCGCGGGAGTGGCGCCCGGCTCCGCATCCGAGGTCGAGAACCGAACGGACGTCGTGTCCCTCCAGAAAACGTGCGATCAGGTCGACGACGTGCTCGGCCTCTGTCTCATCGCGATGCTGGTAAATCCGAAGATAGTCCTCTCCGAACCATGCCTCGAACCAGTCGGCTTCCTCTGATCCCGAGCGCTGCATCTTTTTCCTATCGGAACCGCCCGTCACTTGTGGTACGGCTCGCCACGCACGATGGTGCCAGCGCGATATATCTGCTCCGCCAGTACCAGCCGGGCTATCTCGTGCGGAAGCGTCCAGGGCGCAAGTGAGAGCTTGAATGTCGCTCGAGCATACACTTCTGGCGTAAGCCCAAAAGCGCCGCCGATAAGGAAGGCAAGGTCGCGATCCTCGTCGCGCGCATGCCTCAGAAGCTCGGCAAACTGCTTCGAGTCGAGCTTCCGCCCTCCCTGCTCACAAGCCACTGTCTGCGCGCGTTCCGGGATTCGCTCAAAGAGGCGCGAGCCTTCTTTTGCCTTCACTTTCTCGATCGAGCTGCCCGAACCTCGCTCTTCGCGTACCTCATGAACGTCGAGCGGCCAGTACCGCGCCGCTCGTGTCTCGTAGTCCCTTATGGCCTCGCCCAGCGCCGGGTTGCGCGCCTTGCCCACGACTGCGACTACC
>JALYYH010000094.1 GCA_030946665.1 Gemmatimonadota bacterium | reverse complement strand
GCCGTCGCCGGCTCTCTGCCGTCGCTGGAAGCGGCGACGATGCCCAACGCGCGTCGGCCGATCCACCCGCCGCTGCCCTCATCACCAAACGTGGGACCCCAGCCACCACAACGCACGATCTCGCCGGTGGGACTCCTGCCGTACGCGATCGAGCCCGTGCCGACGACAAGAAGAATTCCGGCGCGATCGTCGAAGGCGTCGTACATCGCGATGAGGCCGTCCGAATCGACGATCACCTCTTCCGCGAGGTCTCTTGCATCGAGCTCCGAGTGGAGCGCGCGGCGCTCCTCGTCCCGCCCTGTCCCAGCGACACCGCAATAAAGCACGCGGGGAAACAACGCGCCGGGCTGGGCGATTTTCGAAAGCCCGCGCCTCACCAGCTCGGCGATCACTTCGGCAGAGTGCGCAGCTTCACCCGGTTTTACGGCGGACTTGGGCCCGTCGACGGTCGCGAGCACCTCGCCTTCCGCTGTTCCAACCAGAACGCGCGTCTTCGAGCCACCACCGTCCACGCCAATTACGATATCACTCATTCCAGCGATCCCCATCGGTCGGCGACGGGTGCGTAAATGAGGAGAGGATGCCGACTCCCATCGTGAATGACGTTCCGATCAGGACGTACCAGGGGAACGCGATGTGCGAGAGCGTCGTGAGCGTGTCGGTCATCGACGGGAATATCGTCATCATCCATTTGGCGAACACGACGAAGCTCATTGCCAGGATTCCGACGGCCATGCCGAGTATTGCGTCTCTCTGAATCGCGCGTCGCCACAGCATGCCGAGGAAGAATCCACCGAGCAGGGCACCATAGGTGAACGACGCGATTGAAAGCGCGATCACCACCACCGGCGTGCCCTGCTGTTTGTAAAGGAGTGCAGCGATGAGCAGCGTAGCGCCCCAGAACAGCGTGAAAAGCTTTGCCATGCGGAGAGTTCGGGGATCTTCAGCGGCGCGACCCGAAAGCGGCAGGTAAATGTCGTGAGTGGTAGATGCGGCGAGGGAGTTCATTGCGCCGGAGTGCGCGCTCATCGTTGCCGCGAGGACGGCGGCTACTATCAAGCCTCTCAACCCGTTCGGCATCGAATCCACCACGAATGTGGGGAAGATCGAATCGGGCACCGCAAACGGACGGGCGTGATAGTAGGCGTACAATCCGATTCCGATCATGAGAAATAGCGTGAACTGGAAGAACACCGCGATGCCGCTGCCAATAAGCGCCCGGCGCGATTCCTTCAGGCTCGACGCCGCCAGCAGTCGCTGCACGATCAGCTGATCGGCACCGTGCGACGCCATTGACAGGAACGCGCCGCCGATCAATCCGGCGAACAGAGTGTATGGCTTGTCGAACCCGAAATAAACGTCGATGATTTTCAGCTTCGCCGCGGCGTGCGCCTGGCTCAGTATCGCACCCCAACCACCGGTCACCCCTTTCCCGATCAGGTACAATGCTGCGAATCCACCGAGCAGGTAAACGCTGGTCTGCAGCACGTCCGTCCAGACGACAGCGCGCATCCCGCCGTGATAGGTGTAAATGAGCGTCAACGCCCCGAGAACCAGAATCGCGACTGGCATAACGTACTGTTGCGGCACCGAGGGTCCGAGTATCAAGGCAATCGGAATGGCCGTGGCAAACACGCGCACCGAATCGGCGAACGCCCGGGTTACCATGAACACGATCGACGCAAACCGGCGCGTGCCGACACCGAACCGCTTCTCGAGCAGAGCGTAGGCGGTAACGAGATCGCCCTGGTAGTACCTGGGCAGCAGCGTGTACGCGACTACGATCCGGCCCAACAGGTAGCCGGCCGCGATCTGGAGGAAGCCCAGGTTGGTGGTGTAGGCGAGGCCGGGAATGCTGATGAACGTCAAGGCGCTGGTCTCGGTTGCGACGACCGAAAAAAGCACCGCCCACCACGGAATCGAGTGTCCAGCTACGAAGTAGTCTTTCGAGTCCTTCTGGTTGCGGCCGAGCCAAATGCCGAGCGCAGTCGTCGCCAGCAGGTATACCACCAGTACAAGAAAATCGAGGGCGGTGAAATTCGTCTTCATTTCACCGCCCTCGATTTGTGCTGCCGACCAGCAGCGTCTCTACGCAGAGAATGAGCTTCCGCAGCCGCACCCGCCGGTCGAATTTGGATTCTTGAAGGTGAATCCCGAGCCTTGCATCGAGGTCACGTAGTCGATCGTGACGCCGCTCAGATACTGGGCCGAGAACGGGTCGACGAACACCTTGAAGCCCTCACGCGGGATGACGAGGT
>JALYYH010000074.1 GCA_030946665.1 Gemmatimonadota bacterium | reverse complement strand
CTTTCGTGTCGTGACCGGCGAGACGCGCTTTATGCACGGAGAGGAACGCGGCGTCCACCCGTGACATCTGGCCCGCACCGATCCCAATTGTTGCGCCTTCGCGCGCGAGCACTATCGCGTTCGACTTAACGCTTCCCACTGCGCGCCACGCGAACCGGAGATCTCTCAGCTCTGCTTCCGTCGGCTGACGCTTGGTAACTACGCGCCACTCTTCCCGGGCTCCGTCGCGCTCTATGCGCTCCTGCGCCAGAAATCCGCCACGCACCCGCTTGTAGTCGAGTGCGTGATCGCGCCAGCGCGCCTGACCCTCGAGCACCCGCAGGTTTTTCTTGCGTCCGAGGATCTCGAGAGCGCCTTCGCTGAACCTCGGCGCCACGACGCACTCGACGAAGAGACTCGATACCGCTTCCGCTGTCTCATCGTCGACCGGAACCGTGAACGAGATCACCGATCCGAAGGCGGAGAGCGGATCACAGGCCAGTGCTTTCTTGTAGGCTTCGACGGCACTCGCTCCGGTTGCCAGTCCGCACGGCGTGGTGTGCTTGACGATCGCGCAACACGTCTCGCCCTGAAACGGGTCGGTGGCGAACAAAGCGCCCTCCAGATCGAGCAGATTGTTGAAGGACAGCTCCTTTCCTCCCTTTTTCTCCAGAGAGGCGATTCCGTCCTTGTGGCGCTCGACGTAGAACGCGGCGCGCTGCCCGGGGTTCTCGCCATATCTGAGAGTCGTCTCGCGCTCGAGCGGAATCGCAATCCGGTCAGGAAACGTCTCCGCTCGCTCGCAGGCAAACCAGTGCGCGATCGCTGCGTCGTATGCAGCCGTGCGCTCGAACGCTTTCTCGGCCAGCAGCTTGCGAAGATCCAGATCGTCGTCGTGGGCCTCGAGAGAGGCGAGAACCCGCCCGTAATCCGCGGGGTCGACGACGACCGTAACCGATGCGAAGTTTTTTGCCGCCGAGCGAAGCATCGAGGGTCCGCCGATATCGATCTGCTCGATGACTTCTTCCGGCTTGACGCCTGGAAGCGCGGCTGTCTGCTCGAACGGATACAGGTTGACCGCGACGAGATCTATGGGCGAAATGTCGTGCTCCGCGAGCGCCTTCATTTGCTCGGGCAAATCGCGTCGCGCGAGGAGCGCCCCGTGTATCGCGGGGTGCAAGGTCTTCACGCGCCCGTCCAGCATCTCCGGAAAGTGACTGACCTCACTGGCGTCGCGCACGTTCACGCCGGCTGCTCTCAACGCTTTGGCTGTGCCACCGGTCGAGATCAGGTCCCACCCGAGCTTGGCGAGCGCTTGCGCGAAGCCGACGACGCCGGTCTTGTCGGAAACGGAAAGCAGTGCGGTGGGCATATCAGTCAGTTCGTTGCGATTCGAGTTGTTGTAGGATGGCGACCATTTCGATGGCGCGAGGATAAACCACATGCTCCACCCCGAGCACCCGCGACCCCAGCGACTCGGAGGACTCCGCCTCTCTCACGGGTATCCGCCATTGAGCGACGATCGTACCCCGATCGTACTCGTCGTCGACGAGATGGACTGTAACTCCGGTTTCTCTTGCTCCAGAAGCGATCACGGCCTCGTGAACGCGTGCACCGTACATGCCCTCTCCGCCAAAAGCGGGGAGCAGCGCGGGGTGAACATTCACGATGCGACCCGCGTACGCTCGGATCACCATGGGCGGAATTCGCTTGAGATAACCGGCCAGAACTACCAGATCGATCTCGAATCGCCGGAGCAGAGCCAGAAGCTCGGAGCCGTCATCGGCGGCGTTGAAATGCGCGATATCGATGGACGCTGTGGCAGCGCGAATGAGAGAGGGAGAGTCGGCACGGTTGGACGCGACGAGCGCCACTTTGGCCACGCGCTCGCGCGCGAGATTGTCGAAGTGCTCGATGATTGCCTGAAGATTTGAGCCGCGCCCGGACGCGAGCACGGCAAGTCGTGACGGCATCCCCGATTTTACGGCGAGCGGTCCTTCTCAGTAAGGCCGAAAATCATGTCTACAGCATCCCGGAGCGACATCGCCATCTCGATTCCGTCCTCTTGCGCTCTGCGCAGGTCGTCGCCAGTGGTCATCGCCGATGAGATCATGATCCCACGGCCCCCAATCGTCTTCGACGCGACTACGTCACGCCAGCGGTCACCGACGTACGCGACGTTGGCAGGGTCGAGTTTGAAATCGCGAATCGCATCCTCGAACATCCTGGTGGCTGGCTTCCGACACCTGGACGGACCGCTTACGCTGGGATGATCAGGGCAGTAATAGCTCGCGTCGATGTGTGCGCCATGCTCAGCGAGCAGCCGCTCAAAGTGCTCTCTGACAGCCTCGTAGTCCTCGATCTTGAACATGCCGCGCCCGATTCCCGATTGGTTCGTCACGACTATCGCCAGAATTCCGGCATCGTTGATACTCTTTACTGCTGCCGCCGCGCCCGGGATGAGTCGGACCTGTTCGGGCGACTTGATGTAATGCGCGTCTTCCATGATGGTGCCGTCGCGGTCGAGAAAAACTGCGTCCGGAAGCCTAGTCATGGCGAAGCTCAAGTTCCGTCACGGCGAAGCGCAGAGTTAGTCATGGCGAAGCTTCATGATTGCGGCGGCAAGAATCGCGTCCTCTCCGGGCAGGACACTGCGCAAGTCGAGCAGCAGATGGCCATCGGCAATGCGACCGATGACAGCCGGGTCGCCGAGTCGGAGCCTCTTTTCGGTTTCTTCGGGTTTGCGCGACAGCATGATCGCGCGCGATGGAATCGCTGCCGTTGGGAAGGCCCCTCCGCCCACGCTGGCACTCGATTCCACAATCCGTATCTCAATGCCGGACGCGACGAGGCTCGATGCGATTGCTTTCGCCCGCGACTCGAGCTCAGTCACGGACGCGGTGAGCATCGCCAGAACCGGAATCTCCTTCAGCGCCCGCTCGGGCTCGAGATAAAGTCTCAGCGTCGCCTCGAGCGCGGAGAGCGTGAGCTTATCGACTCTCATGGCTCGCGCAAACGGATTCTGGCGGAGCTTTGCCATGAGGCTCGCCGCACCGAGAATGATGCCGGCTTGCGGGCCGCCGAGCAGTTTATCTCCGCTCATCAGGACGAGCGACGCGCCCGACTGAAGCGCCATCGCCGCCGTCGGTTCGCCCTTCAGGCCGTACTCGTCGAGCGGAAGCATCAGGCCGCTGCCGAGGTCGTGGATTACCGGCAACCCGTGCTCTGACGCGATGAACGCGAGACGATCGACGCTTACATCGGAGGTGAAACCTTCTATGGCAAAGTTGCTCCGATGCACCTTGACGATCGCCGCGGTTCTGGGCGTAATGGCGCGCCGATAGTCGTCGTCGTTGGTGCGATTGGTCGTCCCCACTTCCACCAGTTTCGCGCCGCCGCTAGCCATAATATCGGGAATCCGAAAGCTTCCGCCGATCTCCACCAGCTCCCCGCGCGAGACGAGTACTTCCTTCTTCTGCGCGAGCGCATTGAGCGCCAGCACCATCGCCGCGGCGCAATTGTTGACGACCAGGGCGTCCTCGGCTCCGGTCAATTGGTGCAGCAGAGCAACACAGTGCGAGTACCGCGAACCCCGCTCGCCGGTATCGATGTCGTACTCGAGGTTGCTGAAGCCTGCCGCGATGTGCGCTATAGCGTGCGACGCGGATGCAGCGAGCGGTGCGCGCCCCAGATTGGTGTGGAGCACAACTCCGGTGGCGTTGATGACGCGACGAAGGGACGGCTGACTGAGATTGTGTAGCACCGACGCAATGCTTGCCGCCCATTGCTGTTCGGTCTTTGGGGCGCTCCCGCCGTCGCGGGCCGAGTCGACGGCAGTTCTCACCGCTTCGAGAACTACCCGCCTTGGGTGTTGCCCGAGCAGCGATCGGACCCCCGCGCTCTCGAGCAGTGCGTTAACGCTCGGCAGGTCGCGTCTTGGATCCTTCACCGCTTGATGGCAGGTGACGCGGGAGTTGCTGCGTCGGGTTTCGCCGGTTGTACAACGGGCGCAGGGGCCGTATAGGCGCGCTCACTATCGCCGGTATGCCCGAGCAGGCCACGGATGCCGATCGCGCGCACTCGATAGACAAACCTGGGAATGAGCGGATGCTGCAACTTGATGAGCGCGGTGGAAATCGGCATCGGCCGCGACATGACGGGTTTCACAGCCGCTGTTGTATCGGCGCGTGGCGATGCCGGCGCCCGCAAAGGAGATGGAACGCGGAGATTGGGAATGCCGCCCGTCGGAGTGGTGTCCCGCGGCGCGGCCCCAGCGCTGACGAGCGGAACGCGTGTTGAATCGGGACCGATAATCGCGAAGTTCGCCGCGGAGAGCGTCTGCGTCGGGGCAATCGGCTTGTCGAACGTCACTCGAATAGAAAGAGAATCAACCACGTTGACGTCGCGAATTCGCGGCGCCACCGTATCGTGCACGAACAACAACAGCTCGACCCGGGCACTGTCCGCGAGATTTACAGAGACGCTGTCCCAGGGCTCGCTCGGATCCACAGCCAGATTCTTGTTGCGGTCGAAGTATCCCCGCACGGAGTATCGCGCCGGTAACAAGTGCTCGATGACGAAAGAGCCGGAGGAATCAACGAGCGCCACATATGGGTGAATGCTGTCGGGCCTGACAAACGCTTCGACGAGCCCGCCACTGGCCGGGCTCCCTGTCACCCAATCGAAAGCATGTCCAGCGATGCGCGTCCGAGGAATCGTCGGACCAGTCGAGAAAAATGTCGTCGCTCCGGTGTTGCGGACGTTGCCGCGGATGTCGGCGAGCCCGGGCAGCATGATGACTGTGTACGGCGTGTTCGCGCGCCAGCCGCTGCTCGGCTTGACGGCAATCGCATCGCGGTGCCACGAGGCGTCGGGCACTCCATCGCGGGGAGAGATCAGGAAGAGGTCGGACAGGGTAGTGACTGCGGGCGGCCTTTCCGACACGACTTCGTCGAAACGAAAGATTACCCGCTTCGGCTTGACGCCGACCGTGCCGGAATCCGGATTGATCGACAGGATTTGCGGCGCGACCGCATCCGGTGGTCCGCCAGGGGGCATACCGGGTGAAGCGCATGCAAGTCCGAACAGCACGGCAGCAATCAGCCGCCGCAAAGCGATTTCACCTTTGCAGCGAGCTGCCCCCGCCGCTTGATCCACTCGTCCTCCTTCTTGCGCTCCGATTCGACCACCGCTGCGGGCGCTCGACTCATGAATCCTTCGCTTCTCAATCTTTTCGACAGAGACTCCAGCTGCGTCTCCAGTTGTCCGAGCTCACCGCGTAGCTTGCCACACTCCTTGGTCAGGTCAACGACTCCCTCGAGCGGAACGACGACCTCCGTTCCATCGGTGAGCACTGAGTGTGCGGCTGCGGCCCCCCCAAGAGCGTTGCCGACCGTCACGACCGAGCGCGAGAGCTGCCCGACCAGCCGCGCATGATCGGTGAAGAGCGCCGCGCGGGCGGGGGACTGAATGGCCGCGCCAATGGATTTACCCGGAGCTATCGCATAGTCGGATCGGATCTGCCGTATCGCGCTCACCGCTTCGCGGACGAGGTCGAAGCGTGATATCGACTCGGTTTCATCCTTCGAGACTGGATGAGCCAACGGCCACGGCGCGATCGCCAGGAACTCGCACCGCTCGGCGGCCACTGCAAAGGGAAGCCGCTGCCAAAGAGTCTCCGTGATGAAAGGCATGATGGGATGAAGCAGTCGCAAGGCGTAGTCGAACGCGTTGGTGAGCACCGCACGGGCGACTTCGGCATCGCCGCCGGCCCCGCCTATTCGTCCCTTCGTAGTCTCGAGGTACCAATCAGCCACGTCATTCCACACGAACCGGCGAGCGGCCTCAGCGTATTCATTTAGGCGGAGGCCCGAAAACCTCTCGTCCGGCCGCCACTTTCCTTTCTCTGGTCGCGGGAGGCCGAGCGCCGCGTCGCACTCGATGATCGTCGCGTTCAAGCGGCCGAGTATCCATTGATCCGCGAGTGTCAACTCACTGTCCCGAAGCTCATCGATGCTTCTGACCGGTGCAGCTCCGACGTTCCCCAGAAGGAATCGACCAATGTTCCAGAGCTTCGTGGCGAAGTTCCGGCCCGGCGCAAACGATCGCTCGAGATCCTTGGGATCGAGCACGAGGTCCGCCCCCATGCCCATTCCCGCGATCACGGTGTAACGCAACGCGTCCGCGCCATAGGTCTGAGCCACATCCAGCGGATCAATACCGTTGCCCAGGGACTTTGACATCTTCACGTGATTCGTGTCGCGAACCGTTCCGTGCAGATAGACGGTATGAAACGGTGGAGCACCCATGAACGCATATCCGGCAACGATCATTCGCGACACCCAGAAAAAAAGAATCTCGGGCGCGGTGACGAGATCGTCGGTCGGATAAAATGCGACGAGCGACGCGGCGCTTTTGTCCGGCCAGCCGAGCGTGGAGATCGGGAACAGCCAGGAGGAGAACCAGGTGTCGAGAACGTCCTCGTCCTGCCGAACCGGTCCTCCGCAATCATCACAGGCAGCGAGGTCCGTTCGACTGACGATCTGCTTCTGGCATTTCCCGCAGTACCACACCGGAATTCGGTGCCCCCACCAGAGCTGACGCGAGATGTTCCAGTCACGGATGTTCTCGAGCCAGTTTATGTAGACGGCTTCCCACCTTTCCGGCAGAACGCGAATGGTGCCGTCACGCACGGCCTGGAGCGCTGGCCTGGCGAGCGGTTCCATTTTGACGAACCACTGATCAGAGAGGCGCGGCTCGACCACGGTCTCGCACCGGTAACAGTGACGCACGGCGTGCTGATGCGGCTCGACCTTCTTCAGTAGCCGCAGCTTCTCGAGGGTTCTCACAATTCTCTCGCGCGCCTCGAACCTGTCGATCCCGATCAGTTCAGCCGGGACGCGTGAGCCAGCGTCCACGCCGTTCGCCATGCTTGCATTTGGGGCCATGATCACGGGCATTGGAAGCTTGTGCCGCACCCCAACCTCGAAATCATTGGGATCGTGCGCGGGGGTGATCTTGACGACGCCGGTCCCGAACGCCGGATCGACGTACTCATCGGCGATAATCCGAATCTCGACGTTGGCGATCGGCAGCAGCACCGGTTGGCCGATGAGGGCCTGGTAGCGCTCATCGTCGGGGTGAACGGCGAGGGCCACGTCGCCGAGCATGGTCTCGGGACGTGTAGTGGCGACCGTGAGACTCGAGTTGTCCTTCCCGCCGGCCAGAGGATAGGCGATGTGGTAGAGCGTCCCCATCTCCTCATCGTGCTGTGCTTCCTCATCGCTCAACGCAGTGAGGCAGCGCGGACACCAGTGGATAACGCGGTGGCCGCGATAGATGAGCCCGCGCTCATAGAGTTGCACGAACGCTTCCCGCACCGCGCGCGAAAGCTCCGGTGAGAGCGTGTAGGCTGTCCGGTTCCAATCGGCCGAAGCGCCGATCGCGCGGAGCTGACGGAGGATTTCCCCACCGGTTTGCTCCACGAATTCCATCGTGCGCTCTATGAATGCCGCACGTCCAAGATCGAACTTGGTCTTGCCTTCAGCGGCGAGCTGTTTTTCGATGATGTTCTGCGTGGCAATGCCCGCGTGATCGGTTCCCGGGACCCACAGCGCCTCGTCGCCGGCCATCCGGCGCCAGCGGATGATCACATCCTGCACGGTATTGTTGAGGCCGTGGCCCATGTGCAACACCGACGTCACGTTGGGCGGCGGCATGATGATCACGAATGGCTCGCGATCGCCGCCATTGCGCCTGCTGCGCTTTTCATCGGCGGCGAACACGCCGGCCTCGACCCAGCGCTCGTAAATGGCGCGCTCGGTCTGGCTGGGGTCGTACTGCGCCGGCAGCTCGTGGAGTTCCTGCGTTGTGCTCATCTCCGGCGCAAGTTAACGGGCGCCATTTTCGCGGGTAAGACCGCGCGGTCTACGCTTTCCGGAGTGAAACGAGTGGTGCTGAGGGGAGAGTCGGCACGAACGACACGTATGCCGTGGCGTGCAGGCTCAACTCCCCCAGCACCGCACGGCGACTACGCGGTTGGTCGCGGTCTTGGAACGTCGGCGGGAGCGTTCTCCGGATCAGCGACGTGATCAGCCTTGGGAACTCCGCTTGGGGCCACAGCGGATCCATCGGCTCTTCCACCCCGCGCCGCTTTCTTGGTTTTGGTAAGACGCTCGGGTGTGGCCGGAATGTCCTCCGCGGCCGCCATGAAAGCGCGATCCTCCGAGAGCGAACGATCCTCGAGAACGTTGCGGGGATCGGCGTGGCGATCGACTTCGGTGGAGTTCCCCTGTCTCCGGCGACCCGTTCCCACTTGTTGGCCCTCCCAATGGCGCTCGGTGAATGGCGGATCTCCATCCTCGTATCGGTGCGCCGCGTCGTCGAACAGGACTTCGTCGGTGCGAATCACGAGCCGATTCACTACCGTTTCCACACCCGGGACTCCGCGCGCGATAACGACGGCCTGATGGGCCTCGTCCTCCGAGTTCACCCAGCCGGTGAGCTCGATGATCCCATCTTCCACAGCGCCGATGTCCACGGCGCGCTCGCTCAGCGTCGGGTCGTTGCGGAATGCCTCGAGGACTCGCTCCTCGAGCTCTTCCGCCGCACCGTTCAGCGATGATTTCGGGGCGTCGAAGTCATCCTCCAAGTCGGGGTCGAACTCGTCGTCGTCGAGGCCTTCGTAATCGAACTCCTCATCCTCTTCACCGGTCCCGCCGCCGAAGGTGTCCTTGATTCTGTCCGTCAATCCCTGGAAGCCTCCTAATCGCTCCGCCATGAGCACGCCGGCGGCAAAGCCGGCTGCGGCGCCGATGGCGATGTAGAGTGCGTTACGCGAAGAGGATTCTTCCTCTTCAGCGTAGATGTACGGAGGCTCGTCACGATAGCGGAAGGGGAACATAGGGTGCCTGTAGCGAAGGGTTTCTGCAAACGATAGCTTAACGGGGAGCAAAATAAAGGCCATCCGCAGTACACGAAATTATACCAAAAATGTTGACGCTGAGGCTCCCCGACGGCGCCACCCGTGAAGCTCCCGAAGGCGCTCTGCCGCGCGACATCGTCGCATCGATTGGGCCGAGGCTGCTGCGCGATGCGATCGCGGTCGAACTGGACGGAGAGGTGCTCGATCTCAATACTCCGCTCCGCAAAGGTGGAGATTTCCGGGTGATCACCGAGAAAGACCCCGAGTCGCTCGCCGTATTGCGCCATTCGGGGGCGCACATTCTGGCGACCGCTGTTCGGCGCCTTAGACCCGACGCGAAGATCGGCTTCGGCCCGGCAATCGAGGACGGGTTCTACTACGACTTCGAGGTCGAGCAGCCGTTCACTCCGGAAGACCTCGAGAAGTTCGAGTCCGAGATGAGGAGGGTCACCGCGGACAAATTCCCGTTCGTTCGCGAAGAGGTGTCGCAGGCCGAAGCCAGGAAGCGATTCGCCGACGACCCCTTGAAGCTGGAGCGGCTGGGGGAGTTCTCCGACGACGAGATTATCTCCACATACACCGACGGTCCCTTCATCGACCTGTGTCGCGGACCGCACGTCCCCGACACGTCGTACCTCAAGAACTTCAGGCTCCTTCATACCGCGGGGGCATATTGGCGCGGCGATGAGCACCGGCAAATGCTCCAGCGCATCTACGCCACGGCATTCTGGAAGAAGGAGGATCTCGAGGCCCATCTGCATCGTCTCGAGGAGGCGAAGCGGCGCGACCACAGGGTCCTGGCGCACCAGCTCGACTTGTATTCGACCGATGCGCGCGTCGGACCGGGTCTCATACTCTGGCATCCCAAAGGTGCCATCATCCGCAATGAGATCGAAGAGTATGAGAAGGCGCTCATCCTTCGTCACGGTTACGATCTGGTTTTCACGCCCCACATCGTGAGCGAGAAGCTCTTTCAGGTTTCGGGTCACCTCGAGAACTTCACGGAGAACATGTTCGGGGCGATGGAAGTCGAGGGCGCAGCCTATCGGCCCAAGCCGATGAACTGTCCCGGCCACATCTGCATCTACCAGTCCCACCAGAGATCGTATCGCGACCTGCCGATCCGCTACGCCGAATTCGGGGCGGTCTATCGGTACGAACGGAGCGGGGTGCTGCACGGGATGATGCGCGTGCGGGGGTTCACCCAGGACGACGCGCACATCTTCTGCACGCTGGACCAGGTGCCGTCGGAGGTCGAGCGCCTGCTAGACCTGTGCGACGAGATGCTCAAGACTTTCGGCTACCCGTACACCATCGAGCTCGCCACTCGTCCCGATAAGGCGCTCGGGAGTCCGGAACAGTGGAAACAGGCGGAGAACACACTCGCCGACGTGCTGGACAAGCGCGGGCAGAAATACATGCTCGATGAAGGCGGTGGCGCGTTCTACGGTCCAAAGCTCGACTTCAAGCTGATCGATGCGATCGGGCGGAAGTGGCAGGGTCCAACTGTGCAGCTGGATTTCAATCTGCCCGAGAGATTCGGCCTCGAGTACACCGGGCCGGACAACGCTCCGCATCGCCCGACGATGCTGCACCGCGTGCTGGTCGGTTCGATGGAGCGCTTTGTCGGCGGGTTGATCGAGCATTTCGCCGGCGCATTTCCCGTCTGGCTCGCGCCCGAGCAGGTGCGCGTCATTCCCATCGCCGACGAGCTGAAGGAGTTTGCGCGGTCGGTGGTCGAGCGGCTCAAAGCGCGAGGCCTGCGGGTGCACCTGGACGACCGGTCCGAGACCCTGAATTATCGCATTCGCGAAGGCGAGATGTTGAAGACTCCTTATATGGCCGTCGTCGGGAAGCGTGAGGCAGAAGCCGACTCGATCGCGCTTAGAGTGCGCGGGGCCGGGAAGAAGCAGGAGATCATGACCGTTGCGGATTTCGCCGCGCGTCTGGAGGATGAGCTCGCAACAAGGGCACTCACGCCTTAGTCTCAAGGCTATGTCTGAGATTCACGGGCTGCACCATGTGACTTGCATCGCCGGCGACGCACAGGACAACGTCGACTTCTATTCCGGCGTGCTCGGCATGCGACTCGTCAAGAAAAGCGTCAACCAGGATTCGCCCGGCACCTACCACCTCTTCTACGCCGACGGCGAAGGGCATCCCGGAACGGACATCACGTTTTTCCCGTGGCTGGAGATGCCCTCAGCGAAAGCGGGAACCGGTCTCGCCATGGAAGTGTCGCTCGCCGTTCCACTCGGCAGTCTGGACTACTGGGCTGACCGCCTCGTCGAACACGGCGTGGCGATCGGCGAAGCAGAAACGCGGCGACAAACAGCGGCACTGCCGTTCACGGATCCGCATGGATTGCCGGTTACGCTTCATGAGACGGCGGACGAGCGCGTCTTCACCCCCTGGGCGGGCAGCCCTGTTCCTGTGGAGAAACAGATTCGCGGGCTGCATTCTGTTCGGCTTTGGGAGCGGGATTTAGCGGTTACGTCGGCTTTTCTTACCGGAGTCATGGGCTTCGTGGATCTCGGCCAGGAAAACGAGTGGAATGCTTTCGGACTCGACGGTGGTGGCGCCGGCCGATATCTCGAGATCCAGGAGATTCCCGATGCAGACCGGGGACGCTGGGGAACCGGCGGGGTTCATCACGTGGCGTGGCGCGTGCCCGACGTCGACACCGAGCTGCAGCTTCGCGATCGCATTGAGCGGGCACGCAGACGGCCGACCGAAGTAATCGACCGCTTTTGGTTCAAGTCGGTCTACTTCCTCGAGCCAGGCGGCGTCCTCTTCGAGCTCGCTACCGACGGACCAGGCTTCACTGTCGATGAGGATCCCGCCTCGCTCGGCGAAAACCTCGTGCTGCCACCGTGGCTGGAGCCGCACCGGGCCGAGATTGAAGCTGCGCTTCCGCCGATCAAACCACCCGCGGAATCAGGCGCGCGACTGTAGCTCGCCAACCCAGGAGTGCTCGAGTGGGATCGTTCCCTAACCGTCTGCGACGTCTGCAACACGGGGCGAGCACACGATCGCTGATCG